>NZ_JBSFDZ010000009.1:0-20305 GCF_053594175.1 Nocardia sp. NPDC001965 | reverse complement strand
CGACGGCCGCCGGACCTTCCGGGGCACCATTGTTCACTCCTGTCCCAAATGGGAATTGTCCCGTACCGGAGGGAGCGGGCGCGGGCGACGCGCCGGGGTCGGAACCTGAGAATCCGTTCGGGACGGGCGTTCCACCGTTCGGCATGCTTCCGACCGGGGGCGCAGCCTTTTCGGCGACGGGTTCGTTGCCGCTACCGTGCACCGCAGCGAGATCCCGCGCAGCGGCGGCGAACCAGTCCGCGATGAATCGGGTGGGTGCCTCGCCCGTGGCCGAAATAGCTGCGTTCCCGTAGGCCTGATGCCGTTGGATGGTGTCCCAGTAGCGCACCCACGTCGTGGTGTCGAGCAGCGCGTGATTGTCTTGGATATTGTCGATCACCGCGTTGAAAGCCTGGCTCACCAGCCGGATCCCGGTGGTCGGCGGAACGAGCTGCGGAATCGCCCCGAGCAGTTTGACTCCCAGCATCAACAATGCCGCCGGTGGATTCGCCAGGCCCGCGGTGGCGAGTTCGGCGATCGCCGTGGGGTTCAACACCGTCCGGACCACCGTGACCACCGCGTTCAGCCCGATCATGCCCACTTTGAGCAGTGCCCGCATCGCACCCGGAATATCCAGCGGCGTGCGCGGATCGGCGGCATCGGCCAGCCGTTCGGAGATCGATTTCTTCGGTGAGATGTTCAGGGTCGCCAGTGAGGTGCCCTGCACATCCTCGTTGATCACCTTCGTTGCGGTTTTGATCGATGTGAAGGCGAGCGCCTGCGCGATCGAGGTGAGGGAGGCGATCGGATCGCCACCGCTGAGCTTCATCTGTCCGACGACCCCGGCGACAGCCTTGAGGATCGGGGCACCCTCGGGCGCGTCACAGGCGAGATCGCCCGCGGCGCAGAAGCTGGCCACCCGCCCGGTGAGCGAGCCGAAATTCTCGGCCGTATCGCGATCCGGGGCGATACCGCCGCCGGCGGCGGGGGCCTGGTTCAGCGCAGCGATATTCCCGATCTCCGTGCCCTCGGTGCCGGGCGCGGGGTCGGGATTGGCCTTGCCGGGTGAGCCGGGGAACAGCGGGGCACCCGCGTTGCGGGTGGGGTCGCCGATCAGCGCTACCGCGGCAACCTTTTCGGCGGGCAGCGCGCCCTGCCCCTGACCGACCTCCTGCGCGAACACCGAGGCCACATGAGCGCCCTGCGAATACCCGACGATCGCGAAGCGGGTTTCGGGGCAGCGCTGCGCCACCGAGTTCGCCATACTGCGCAGCCGGATCAGACCGCCCTTGACCGAATCCGAATACGGTGTGGCGCTACCGCCGTCGACCCCGCCGAAACTGGATTCGTAGGGCACATAGGCGCGTTCCACCAGCCCCTGGTCCGGTGCTGCGGCCATGAGCGGCCGGAAGACGGTGGACAGCATGCCGGTGTCGGTCGTGGGCGCGGCGTCGGGCGACGATTCACCTGTGCCCTGAATCCCCAACGCGTACAGTGCCGGACACGACGTCACCGCGAGCTCGGTCGGCGGGCCCCCGGGGCCGGCCGGTTGAGCGTACGCGGGAGCGGCGATTGTGCCTGCTGTCGCCGTCGCCACAGCGACGGTGAGTGCGATCAGCATCCCCGAGAATCTTGTGCATCCAGCCATAGCGACCCGCAATCAGTCCTACCGCAGTTACCGAGCGCGACGAAACGCAGTAAACGGTAACAGATTCCGGCTATGACCGCTGACGCGGCGAAGAGTTTACGTGACCCGCCAGAGCGATCCGTACACGACGCGGCGCGCCGAAGCCCGAACGTTATATATTTCCGGCATACCCGACTCCGCTGCCAAGACCCCGAAACGCTCCGGGGTCGCCGTCGGACAGCCGCCGTTCCACACCCGAGATCCGGAGCGAGCCGAACGAGGGGGGAACTGCGACACGCGGCCGCCGCGCGGACGGGCCGAGCGGTCGACGCGGGTGCCCGGCACACCGGGCGGGCGCAAACCGGAGCAGGTCCGGAGATACCCAGAGCCCCGACCGCGCGAATCCCGGGATCACGCAGCCGAGCGCACCGGGCCACAGCGAACGCGCAGACCCGCAGAACGCGCACGGCCGAAGCGAACGCGCAGGTACCCAAGACGCGCACGGCCGAAGCGAACGCGGAGGTACGCTCAGGCGGCGGAAGTCACCCGGTACACGTCGTAGACTCCCTCGACATTGCGGACAACATTCAGCAGATGCCCGAGATGCTTCGGATCGCCCATCTCGAAGGTGAACTTGCTGATCGCGACCCGGTCGCCGTGGGTGGCGACCGACGCCGACAGGATGTTGACCTTCTCGTCGGCGAGAACCTTGGTGACATCGGAGAGCAAGCGGGTGCGGTCGAGGGCCTCGATCTGGATGGCCACCAGGAAGACCGAATGCGGCGACGGTGCCCACTCCACCTCGATGATGCGTTCGGACTGTGCCTGTAGCGAGCCGGCGTTGGTGCAGTCGACGCGGTGCACACTGACCGACCCGCCGCGGGTCACGAAGCCCATGATCTCGTCACCCGGGACCGGTGTACAGCATTTGGCCAGTTTCGCGACGGTACCCTCCGCACCCGGGATCAGCACGCCGGCGTCGCCGGTGAGCCGCTGCCGCGAGGGTGTGGTCGACGGTGTGGACCGTTCGGCGAGTTCGTTCTCGACATCGCCGATACCGCCCAGCTGGGCCATCAGTCGCTGCACCACGTGATGGGCCGAGACCTGATGCTCACCGACCGCGGTGTAGAGGGTGGAGATATCGCCGTAGTGCAGTTCGTGGGCGACGGCGGTCATGGCGTCGACGTTCATCAGCCGCTGCAGCGGCAGACCGACGCGTTTGACCTCCTTGTTGATCTGCTCCTTGCCGCTCTCCAGGGCCTCTTCGCGGCGTTCCTTGGCGAACCACTGCCTGATCTTGGCCTTGGCCCGCGGCGAGACGACGAAGGTCTGCCAGTCGCGGCTGGGCCCGGCATTGGGTGCCTTCGAGGTGAAGACCTCGACAACCTCCCCGTTCTCCAGCTGGCGTTCCAGCGCGACCAGCCGACCGTTGACCCGGGCTCCGATGCATTTGTGCCCGACCTCGGTGTGCACGGCGTAGGCGAAGTCCACCGGCGTCGACTTCTGCGGCAGCGTGATCACATCACCCTTGGGGGTGAAGACGAAGATCTCCGGGGCCTTCAGATCGAACCGCAGCGATTCCAGGAACTCCGCGGGGTCGGCGGCCTCGCGCTGCCAGTCGAGTAGCTGCCGCATCCACGCCATATCGTCGACCTCGGCGGCATCACCGGAGTGGCGGCCCTTGGTTTCCTTGTAGCGCCAGTGCGCGGCGATGCCGAATTCGGCGGTCCGGTGCATGTCGTGGGTACGGATCTGCACCTCGAGCGGTTTACCGTCCGGACCGACCACCGTGGTGTGCAACGACTGGTAGACACCGTAGCGGGGCTGGGCGATGTAGTCCTTGAACCGGCCGGCCATCGGCTGCCACAGCGAATGCACCACGCCGACCGCGGCGTAGCAGTCCCGTACCTCGTCGCACAGGATCCGGATACCCACCAGATCGTGGATATCGTCGAAATCCTTCCCCTTGACGATCATCTTCTGATAGATCGACCAGTAGTGCTTGGGGCGGCCCTCGACCGTGGCGGGGATACGGGACGCCGCCAGGGTGTTGACGATTTCCGCGCGCACCTTTGCCAGGTAGGTGTCACGTGACGGCGCGCGATCGGCTACCAGGCGAACGATCTCGTCGTACTTCTTGGGATGCAGGATCGCGAACGCGAGGTCCTCGAGCTCCCATTTGACGGTGGCCATACCCAGCCGGTGCGCCAGCGGCGCGATGACCTCGAGGGTCTCGCGTGCCTTCTTGGCCTGCTTCTCCGGGGGCAGGAACCGCATGGTCCGCATATTGTGCAGCCGGTCGGCCACCTTGATCACCAGGACACGCGGGTCGCGGGCCATCGCGATGATCATCTTGCGGATGGTCTCGGCCTCGGCTGCCGCCCCGAGATTGACCTTGTCCAGTTTGGTCACACCGTCGACCAGGTGGGCGACCTCGGAACCGAAATCGGCGGTCAGTTGCTCGAGCGAATAGCCGGTGTCCTCGACGGTGTCGTGCAGTAGCGCCGCGACCAGGGTGGTGGTATCCATACCCAGTTCGGCGAGGATGTTCGCGACCGCCAGCGGATGGGTGATGTAGGGGTCACCGGATTTCCGGAACTGGGTGGCGTGCCGCTCGTCGGCGACGTCGAACGCGCGCTGCAGCTGGGTGAGGTTGGCTTTCGGATACAGCTCCCGGTGCACCGTGGCCAAGGGCTCCAGCACCGGTTTCACCGCCGGGATACCGCGCTGACCGGTCATCCGCCGGGCCAGCCGGGCACGTACCCGTCGTGAGGCCGAACTCGGCACCGCGCCGGAGGCACGAACCCCGTCGGTTTCGGGGGCGGGCTCCGGGCGCGAACCGGCGGCAGGGGCGGGGGTGACTGCACCTTTCGACTGCGGGCCGGACGTCTGCTCGACATTCGCCTCGCCCAGATGCTGAGTCATGCCACCACCTCTCCGTGCCGCGGTCGATCACCGCAACGTTCCAGACCACCAACTTTAACCCCCACAGCACCGTGGGAACCCCCCACCGCAACACCATCGACATCTCTCGATCTACGGGGTTACCCGGTAGAACGCCCCACCACCCTCCCACGTTCCTCTGTGGGCGGGGGCGGTCTCATCCCACCAGACCGGCCGGGGTCAGTTCCAGTTGCCGAGTGACCCCGATCTCGTCCAGGAACCGTTGGTCGTGACTCACCACGATCAACGCTCCCCGGTAGGCGGCGAGCGCCTGGGTGAGGTGGCCGAGACTCACCAGGTCGAGATTATTGGTGGGCTCGTCCAATATCAGCAGACCGGGAGCGGGCTCGGCGAGCAGCAGTACGGCCAGTGCCGCCCGCAGCCGCTCGCCGCCGGAGAGCGCCCCGGCCGGTACATCGGCGTCCGCGCCGCGGAACAGGAAACGCGCGAGCTGGGCCCGGATCCGCTCCGGATCCACGTGCCGGACGCTATCGGCGACGTTCTCGTAGACGGTCCGCTCTTCGTCGAAGATATCGAGGCGTTGCGGGAGCGAACGCCACGGCACTCGCGGCGGCTCGGCGACGATCCGCCGCAGCAGGGTCGTTTTGCCGGCACCGTTGCGGCCGGTGACCGCCAGCCGCTCCGGGCCCTGGACGGCCAGTGACACCACCGGTCCGTTCGCCAGCCGCACCTCCCGCAGGTCGACGACCTCCTGGCCCTGGTACAGGCGCGTACCGGGTAGATCGACGCGGATCTCGCGATCGTCGCGCAGCAGGTCCTCGGCCTGTTCCAGGCGTTTCCGGGCGTCGTCCACCTTCTCCAGGTGGTGGTTGCGCAGTTTGCCCGCCGATACCTCGGCCTCACGTTTGCGCTGGCCCATGATGATCTTCGGTTCGCGTTTGTTCTCGAACATTTTCTGCCCGTACCGCTGCCGCCGATCGAGCTTGATCCGCGCCTCCACCAGTTCCCGCGACTGTTTGCGCATATCGCCGCGGGCATCGCGGATCGCTGCGCGGGCGGCGTCCTGCTCCAGCTCGACGGTGTGCTCGTAGTCGCTGTAATTGCCACCGAACAAGCGCACCGCGCCACCGCGCAGTTCGGCGATGGTGTCCATCCGGTCCAGGAGGTCGCGGTCGTGGCCGACGACCACGACGGTGCCGGTGAACTGCGCGACGACCTCGTACAGGCGGGTGCGGGCGGCCCGATCGAGATTGTTGGTGGGTTCGTCGAGCAACAGCACATCCGGTTCGGTGAGCAATTGCGCCACCAGGCCCAGCAGGACGGTCTCACCGCCCGACAGTGTGTCCAGCCGACGATCGAGTTGCCGCACGGTACCCGTCGGATAGCCGAGGCCGAGCCGGCCCAGCAGTGCCACCGCACGCTCTTCGATATCCCATTGCGTTCCGACGACCTCGAAATCGGTATCGGAGCCGATTCCGGACTCGATGCGGTGCAACGCTTCCCGTATCCGGTCGATACCGAGAACCTCGTCGACACGGCGGCCCGCGGCCAGGCCGAGGTCCTGGCGCAGATAGCCCAGCGTCCCGGCGACCGTCACGGATCCCCGCAGCGGCGACAGCTCACGCGCGATCAGCCGTAACAGGGTGGATTTACCGGCGCCGTTGGCTCCGACGAGCCCGATACGGCCCGGCCCGACCACCGCGTCGAGCCCGTCGAGCACCGGAGTCCCGTCCGGCCAGGCGAAAGAAAGATCGGAAAGAGAAATAGCGGCCATGGCTGCCCCTGGAGGTATCGATACCGAAGCGACGCGCAGAACGCGGGTCGCACGTGCGACTACCTCATGAGAGCAACGGCAGCTCCGATCCTCGGGAACAAGACTTTGGCGAGGCTACACCCGGGACCGTCGCGAATGCCAGGGAATTACGTGCCACATCACACCGTGGCGCCTGCCGCGAACCCGTCACAGGCCGGTACGAACCCGCCGACCGCGCCCGGCGCACCGTGATCGCCGACTTCACGACGACCGGGCAGGTAGCGGAAAACTCCGGTCCGGAGCCCGGCGGCCGAAGCGATTACACGGCGACGATCGAGGTGACGGGATAATCCCCCTGCCGGGCCCGGCCACCCAGCGCCTCGAGCTCGAGGACGACCGCGGCCGCCACGACCTCGGCTCCGGCATCGGCGAACAGCTCGGCGGCCGCGGCCAAGGTGCCGCCGGTGGCAAGCACATCGTCGAGCAGCAGGACGCGGCGGCCCTCCAGCGCGACTCCGGTGGCCGGGATCTCCAGGGCGGCCGTACCGTACTCGAGTTCGTATTCCCGGGTGATCACCGGCGGCGGCAGCTTGCCGCGCTTACGGACAGCGAGGACCCCGGTGCCCAAGGTGGTGGCGACACCGGCGCCGAGCAGGAAGCCCCGGGCATCCACGCCGGCGACCAGATCGATATCGGGTACCAGCGCCGCGAGGCAGTCGACGACGGTCCGGAACCCCTCGGGATCGGCGAAAACCGGTGTCAGATCGGCGAACCTGATCCCGGGCTCCGGGAAGTCGTCGGCCCAGCGGGTGTACCTGCGCACCATCGCGGCGGCCTCGCCGGTCCGTCCGGCGACCGCGTCCGCGGCTTCGACCGCCGCATGCTTGCTCATCGACACCTCCATCATCTCCCAACCCACGCAACTCAGCGCTGCAGGACCCACTGGTCCATATTCCAGCCGGATCCAGCCCTGGTGGGCCCCGCGACAGCGTTCTGCAGACCACCGGCGAAGGCGATGGTGCGCGGAGTCGCGAACAACGGAACACTCGGCAGCTGAGCCCACAGCAGGTTCTCCGCTTCGGTGAGCAGATTCAACTGATCTGTCGAGTTGTCGTCGGCCGCAAGCTGATCCGTGATCGCATCGTAACGACCGTTGCGGAATCGACCGGCATTGAGGCCGCTACCGCTGCGCAACCCACCGACCGCGGCGGTCCCGTCGAGGGAACCGGCCGGACCCGGCAATCCGCCCGGACCGCCGAGAATCGCGTCCACGGCACCCCCGGCCAGCTGCGCCGAGCCGAAATCCGGTGTGCTCGCGTCTTCCACCGTGATCCCGGCCTGTTTACAGGAGTCGGCGATCATCGAGACGGTTCGGGCGCGCCGAGCGTCCGGGGCCGGATAGCCGACCCGGACAGTGAGCTGCTTCTTACCGGTCTCGGCGAGCGCCGCTTTGGCACCGGCCACATCACCGCCCGCGAACGGACCGGCGGCGCCGGTGACCGCGGGGTAGTACGCCGAATCCGGCTGTACCGTCCGCGAATCCGCGAGTCCGGCGCCCAGCCCGGTCTCCGGTGCGTCGGCCACCCGGCCGAGCTGGTCGAACAGCGCCTGCCGCGGCACACAGAGAGCCAGCGCGCGCCGGGCGGCATCCGATTCGAGGGCACCACCGGTACTGAGTACCAGCTGTTCGACACCGCGGCTGGGCAATTGCTGTACGGCGAACGCGTCCAAGTTCAGGTCGGGTAGCGAACCGGTGCCGATATCGACCACCGAGACCGAACCTTCGTCGATATGCGCGGCGAGGTCGGCGGGCTTCGGATAGACGACGATCCGGCCCGTGGCGGGCGCGTCTCCCCACCAGCGTTCATTGGCGACCAGGACCAGGCCGTCGTCGAGATCGAAGGATTCGAGCCGGTACGGGCCGGAGGAGGGGAACGCGGTGATATCGAGTTCACCGGGGGTCAGATTCCAGCCGGTGTTCCAGAACTGGGCGAGCCGGTCGAGCGCGGGCCGGTCGTCGTTCTGGACGGCGGCGACGATATCGGGCACGTTCGCCGACTGCCCGGCCACATGCGCGGGCATCAGTTCCCCGGCGCCGAACAGGGTCCGCCAGGGCAGATAGCGGCGACCCGGCCGGAACACCACCGTGCCGTCCTTGGAACCGGGCTGGCATTCCACCCGCTCGATATCCTCGTAACCGGCCGTGCTCGCCGAATCGAATCCGGGAAACCGGCCGCTGCGGGCGGCCCAGGTGAACACCAGATCGTCACAGGATGTGGGCACCCCGTCGGAGTAGACCCCCGCCGGGTTCAGCCGGTACTGGATGGTCTGTGCCTCCCCGGGGACCTCCTTTGCGGACCCGGTATCGGAATCGGCGACCGGCTGACCGTTGGGCCCGGTGTAGAAGAATCCGGTGAGCACCCGGCCGAAGATCGCCTGGGCCGCGGCCGCGCCCGCCGTGGTCCCGCCGTTGTAGCTGGTGACGGTGGTATCGACGGCGTACCCGATCGAGGGCACCTTGTCCTTGCCGGAACAACCGGCCGCCAGGGTGGCTGCCGCGGCCGTGGCCGCGAGCAGCGCGATCGTCCGGCGCAGAGATGAGTGTCGCATCGATCTACCCCTCGTCTGTCAGTGCCGCCTCTGTCGTTTTCCGGTGGGGCGGGCGCCGGGCGGAGGCCCGCCGGGCCCGGTCCTGCGTGGATTGCGCTGTTCTCGGTCGTCGACCGCGCCCGCGGGACGCCGGCCGGGCGCCGGCCGGACCCGTTCCGCGCCGGGAACGGGTCGTCCGCTCGCCTGCGCGGCCCGGCGCGCGTGCACTTTCCGGGTGTGCGACGCCACCGGACCCCAGCGTTCCTTGATGCTCACGAGCAGCGGGGTCGCGAAGAAGATGGACGAGTAGGCGCCGACCAGGGTGCCCACGAGCTGTACCAGCGCCAGATCCTGCAGCGTGCCGACCCCCAGCATCCACACCGCGATCACCATCAGGCCGATGATGGGCAGCGCACCGATGAGGGTGGTGTTGATGGAACGCATCAGGGTCTGGTTGATGGCCAGGTTCGCCTGTTCACCGTAGGTGCGCCTGCTGGTGTGCAGCACACCGCGGGTGTTCTCCTCGACCTTGTCGAAGACGACCACCGAATCGTAGAGCGAGAACCCGAGGATGGTGAGCATGCCGATCACCATCGCGGGTGTCACCTCGAAACCGACCAGTGAGTACACGCCGGCGGTGACCAGAAGGTCGAAGACGAGCGCGGCCAGCGCCGCCAGCGCCATATCGCGCTCGTACCGGATGCCGATATAGACGCTGACCAGTACCAGGAACACTGCCAGCGCGATCAGCGCCTGCCGGGTGATCTGGCCACCCCAGGTCTCACTGACATCGGAGGCGCTGATGGCGTTGCGGCTCGGATTCCCACTGTCGTCGCGCGGCTGGAACTGGTCGAACAGCGCGGTCTGCAGCGCGCCGAGCTGTTCGGCGTTCAACGTCTCCGAGCGGATCAAGATGGTTTTGCCGTCGCCGGTGCCCACGGTCTGCACCGATTCGGGATCCGAACCGATGACGTCGCTGTACACCTGCTCCACCTGTTCGGTGGTGACATCGCCGGCCGGGAGCTGGATCCGGGAACCACCGACGAAGTCGATGCCGAAGGTGAAACCGCGCAGCGCCATGCTGAGCAGGCAGATCAGCACGATCGCGGCGGTGATCAGATACCAGCGGCGGCGGTTACCGACCACGTCGAGCACACCGGTGCCGGTGTAGAGCCGGTTCATCCAGCTGTGCCGGGTTCCGGAGGAACGCGGCGCGGAGGGCCGGGGCTTGTCCATCGTCACGGAATCGTTCATCGTCACGCCTTCCCGACCGCGGCTTCGGCCGCCTTGCGTTCCCGGGCGAGCTCCTGCATCGCGCCGAGGCCGTTCACCGACGGTTTGCCCCAGAAGGCGGACCGGGATGCCAGATGGACCAGTGGTGCCGTGACCAAGACCACCACGATCACATCGAGGATGGTGGTCAATCCGAGTGTGAACGCGAAGCCGCGCACCTGACCGACCGCCAGCACATACAGCACGGCGGCGGCGATGAAGCTGACAGCGTTACCGGACAGGATGGTTTTACGGGCGCGCTGCCAGCCGCGCGGTACCGCCGACCGGAAACTGCGGCCCTCACGCATCTCGTCCTTGATGCGTTCGAAGAACACGACGAACGAGTCGGCGGTCATACCGATACCGATGATCAGACCGGCGATACCGGCCAGGTCCAGGGTGAACCCGATCCAGCGGCCGAGCAGGACCATGATCCCGTATACGGCGATACCCGACCCCACCAGCGACAGGGCCGTGATGAACCCGAGCATCCGGTAGTAGATGAGGCAGTACACCAGGACCACGATCAGGCCGACCGCGCCGGCGAGCAGACCCGCCTTCAGCGAGGACAGACCCAGCGTCGCCGAGACCGTCTCGGCCTCGGAGGTCTGGAACGACAGCGGCAGCGAACCGTACTTCAGGGTATTCGCCAGTTCCTTGGCGCTGGCCGCGTTGAAATCGCCCGAGATCGAGGTGCGTCCGCCCAGCTGGGGTCCCTGTTGGACCACCGGCGCGCTGACCACTTCGGAATCGAGAACGAAGGCGACCCGCTGCTGGACGTACTCACCGGTGAGCGAGGCCCAGGCGTCACTACCGCTGCCCTTGAACTCGAGGTTCACCTCGTGCCGGGCCTGTTCGGTGTTCAGGCCGGACGTCGCGTTCGCGATCTCCTGACCGTCGATACGGCTCGCGTCGAGCAGGAACACCTCTCGACCGTCGGTCGAGCAGGTGACCAGGGGCAGGTTCGGATCGTCGTTACCGGCCAGCGGATCGGCCGCCGTGCAGTCCATGGACGCCATGGCGAGTTGCTGGGTGGTGGGATCGGTGCTCTGCCGGACGGCCTTCGCCATCTCGATCTCCTGCTGCGCCTGCTCCTGCGGGGTCAGCGAGCCCGCGGGCGGCTGCTGCGCGCCCGGGTCCTGCGGCGCCGGGGCGGGTGTGGGCTCGGCAGGTGCCGACGGCTCGGTGGGCGACTCACCGGGAGCCTGGGCCGGGTGGACGTCGATCTCGCTCTCCGGCAGCGGCGCGGCGGCGGGCGTCTCCTCGGCCGGGGCCGTGGCGCCGGTATCGGGGACCGTGCCCTCCTGGGCGCCGGTATCGGGTGCGGTGCCCGCATCGGGGACCGTCCCGTCTGTGCCGGTATCCGGAACGCTGCCCTCGGCACCGGCCGGGGCGGGCGCGGTGGGCTCCGGGGCCGGGGCGGTGCCGGGTGCCGTCTGGCCCGGGGCCTGCTGCGGGTTCGGAGCCGCGGACGACTTCAGGACCGGCCGGATGTAGAGCTTGGCGGTACTGGCCAGCGTGCGGGCTTGCTGACTGTCCTCACCCGGCACGGTGATGACCAGGTTGTCCCCGTCGATCACGACTTCGGAACCGGAGACACCGAGACCGTTGACGCGGTTCTCGATGATCTCCTGCGCCTTGGTGAGACTGTCCTTGCTGGGTCGGTTCCCGTCGGGCGTTCGCGCGGTCAGGGTGACCCGGGTACCACCCTGTAGATCGATGCCGAGTTTGGGTGTCGGTGATTTGTCACCGGTGAAGAACACCAGCGCGTAGATCGCGGCCACCAGCACGCCGAACACGGCGAGCCAGCGGAATTGGTGCGCCGATCCCTGGGACGGTGGCACAGGTCGTCATCTCCTAGGCGGAAGTTCTGGGGTGGAACGGCCACGGCACATGCCTATACCACCGGTCGCCCGGGATATCCGGTCCGGTGGCCGGGCCGTGGTGATCAGTCCTTGGTCAGCCGGGTTTCGGTCTGCTCAGGGGTCTCCTCGGCGGCGGGGGCAGCGGGCGAGTCGGTGGACTCGGCGCCCTCGGCATCCGTACCGGGAGTCTCCTCGGCATCACCGGTCGTGTCGTCTTCGGTCCGCACATCGCGGATCGCGGCACGCAGCCAGGTCGTCACGACGTCCTCGGCGATCTCGAGATCGACACTGGTTTCGTCGGCCTCGATCACGGTGCCGTACAGGCCCGAGGTGGTGGTGACCCGGTCACCGACCTTCAGGCTGTCCTGCATCTGGGCGACTTTGTCGGCCTCTTTCTTCTGGCGGCGCATGCCGAGGAACATCGGCACCAGTAGCGCGACCAGTATGAGCGGAAACAGCAGATCCATGGTCGAAGTCAGTTCCTGATCTGGGTGAGTAGGGGGACGGGTACGCACACAGTCTGCCAGTTCTTCGGATCCGCGCCACACCCGCACGCCGAACACCGGGTGTCCGGGTCACGGCGCAGGTGAGCCGGTGGTACGTGTCACCGTCCGCCGAAGCCGCCGCGGCAAGCGCCCCGCTCCGGCGATAATCGACCGATGACTCCCGAGGAAGTTCACGAGATCGCTTTCGCGCGAGCGCCGTTCGGGCAGCGCGGGTACCGGGAACAGGATGTCGACGAGTTCCTGGATCTCGTGGCGGCCGCGCTGCGGGGCCGCGCCACCCTCACCGGCGCGGTGCTCGGTCGCGGGTTCCGCGCACCCGCGGGATTGTTCGGGCGCGGATATCACCCGGACCAGGTGGATGCCTTCGTCGAACGGGTACGTCGCGAATTCGGCCTCTGAGCGAACCGGCCGATCGAGCACCGGACGCGGCCGCCGTCGCTCATTCGAACAGGCCGAGTGTCGGGTGGGGTTCACGACCACGCACCTCGAGCGCGCCGAACGCCAGATCGGGGGGCGGCGTCAAGCCCAGATGCGACCAGGCCGCAGCGGTGGCGACCCGCCCGCGCGGTGTCCGCGCCACCATCCCGGCCCGTACCAGGAACGGTTCACAGACTTCTTCGACCGTCGCCGGCTCTTCACCGACCGCCACCGCAAGCGTCGAGACACCGACCGGGCCCCCGCCGAAACCGCGGACCAGCGCCCCCAGCACCGCCCGGTCGAGCCGGTCGAGACCCATCGGGTCGACGTCGTAGACCTCGAGCGCGGCCCGGGCGACAGCCAGTGTGATCAGCCCGTCGGCCCGTACCTCGGCGTAATCGCGGACCCGGCGCAGCAGCCGGTTGGCGATCCGGGGTGTTCCACGGGAGCGGCCCGCGATCTCGGCCGCGGCATCGGTGTCGATACCCAGGCCGAGGATCTGCGCGGATCGTTGCAGGATAAGCAGCAGTTCATCGGGCTCGTAGAAGTCCATATGCCCGGTGAAACCGAACCGGTCGCGGAGCGGACCGGTCAGCGCGCCGGACCGGGTGGTCGCGCCCACCAGGGTGAACGGGGCGATATCGAGCGGGATCGAGGTCGCGCCCGGCCCCTTTCCGACCACCACGTCGACCCGGAAATCCTCCATCGCCAGGTACAGCATCTCCTCCGCGGGCCGGGCCATCCGGTGGATCTCGTCGATGAACAGCACATCCCCGGGCACCAGGTTGCTGAGCATGGCGGCCAGATCGCCGGCCCGTTCCAGAGCCGGCCCGGAGGTGATCCGCAGCGCGGTACCCAGTTCACCGGCGATGATCATCGCCAGGCTCGTCTTACCCAGACCCGGCGGTCCGGAGAGCAGGATGTGGTCGGGTGTACCGCCGCGGGCCCGGGCACCGCGCAAGACCAGCGCCAGTTGTTCACGCACCCGCGGCTGCCCGATGAATCCGTCGAGCGAGGTGGGCCGCAAACCGGAGTCGGTATCGCCGTCGGAGGCCAGGTAGCCGGCGCTGACCGGGGATTCCGCGGAATCCGGGGCGTCGTCGTAGTCCATCGCGGCCTAGCGGTTCTTGCCCAGGACTGCGAGCGCGGCGCGCAGCGCGACGGAATTCCCGGCCTCGGGATTCTCGGCCAGGACGGCGTCCACGGTGGGCTCGGCCTGTTTCAGCGGGAACCCGAGACCGGTGAGTGCTTCCACCACCTGGTCGCGGACCGGGGTGCGGACCGGCGCGACCGCGGTGGCGCTGTCCGCGGGCACCGGGACCAGGTTCACCTTGTCCCGCAGTTCCACGACCATCCGTTCGGCCCCGCGTTTGCCGATCCCCGGCACCCTGGTGAGCGCCGCGATATCGCCGGCGGCCAGCGCCTTGCGCAGGGCTTCGGGTTCGAGGACCGCCAGTACGGCCATGGCAAGTCGCGGCCCGACCCCGGATACGGTCTGCAGCAGACCGAACAGATCGCGTGCCTCGGTGTCGGCGAACCCGTACAGCGTCATGGAGTCTTCGCGCACGATCAGCGCGGTGTACAACCGGGCCTCGGCACCACGGGTGAGCCCGGCCAGCGTCGCGGGGGTCGCGTGGAGCTGGTATCCGACGCCCGAGGCCTCCAGTACCACATGATCGAGGGCGAGTTCGAGAACTTCGCCGCGAATGGACGCGATCACCCGCGCACCGCCTTCCGCTGCTGTTCCAGTCGTTTCGTGTACTGCTGCCGGGCCCGCTCGGCCAGGGCCTCGGCCCGCGCCATCCGCTCCAGCAGCGGTGCCCGCCAGCAGTGGCAGATGGCGAGGGCGAGCGCGTCGGCGGCATCGGCCGGTTTCGGTGGTGCCGCGAGCCCGAGGATCCGGGTGACCATGGCGGTCACCTGTTTCTTGTCCGCGGTACCGCTACCGGTGACGGCCGCCTTCACCTCACTGGGAGTATGGAACATCACCGGGATCTCGCGGCGCGCGGCCGCCAGGGCGATCACGCCGCCGGCCTGCGCGGTCCCCATCGCGGTCCGCACATTGTGCTGCGCGAACACGCGCTCGATCGCGACGACCTCGGGGCGGTGGGTCCCCATCCACTCCTCGGCGGCATCGGAGATGCGCAGCAGGCGCTGGGCCAGGTCCATCTCGGCCGGAGTGCGGATCACATCCACCGCGATCGCCCGGACGGTGCGCCCGGCGCCCCCTTCGACCATGCTCACCCCGCACCGGGTGAGCCCGGGGTCGACGCCCATCACCCGCACCCGACGAATCCCTTCCCAGAACGAACAGTTGTTCGAAGTCTAGTGCAGGACCGGGTATCTCGGCGCCAGTGACACGGGCCTCGGTCGCCGGATGCTCAGGAGCCCAGTTGCGCTGCGAATATGTCGTAGGCGGCGGTATCGAAAAGCACGAACCGGACTTCCTCGACCTGCGTCGGGGTTCGGCGGACGGTATCGACCGCGATCCGCGCCGCGTCGTCCATCGGCCAGCGGTACACGCCCGTGGAGATGGCCGGGAAAGCGACCGTTCGCGCACCCAGCTCGTCGGCGACTCGCAGCGACTCGCGATAACACGAGGCCAGCAGCGGCGCGAGCTGCGCCGCGCGGTCGCCCCGGGTCGACCACACCGGCCCGACCGTGTGGACGACCCAGCGGGCCGGTAGTTCACCGGCAGTGGTGGCCACGGCCTGCCCGGTGGGCAGACCCCGCGGATAGTCGGTTTCCCGCAGTCGCCGGCATTCGGCCAGGATCGCGGGCCCACCGCGCCGATGGATCGCGCCGTCCACTCCGCCGCCGCCGAGCAGCTCCGAATTCGCGGCGTTCACCACCGCGTCGACCTGCTGCTCGGTGATATCCCCGTGCACGAGCGTCACAGCGACCATCCCGCCATTGTGCCGCCGCCGATGGGCACCATCCCGGCGGCACGCCCGCCCCTCCTCTGATCGAGACCTTCCGGCCAATGGACAAAAGCGTAACCAACTGGTTACCCTTTCTGGGTGGACGAGGTGGCCGCGGCGATTGCCGATCCGGTACGGCGGGAGATCTTGGAGATGCTGCGCGGTACCCGGCGCACCGCGGGCGCCATCGCCGCCCGATTCCCGATCAGCCGGCCCGCGATCAGCCGGCATCTGCGGGTTCTGCGCGACAGCGGCCTGGTACACGACGAACTGGTGGGTCGTGAGCGGTACTACGTGCTCGATACCGGACCGCTGCGTGAACTGCGGGCCTGGCTCGGCACCCTGGACGAGCCCGCGGCCTGGGAACACCGGCTCGACGCGTTGGCCACCGAGGTCCACCGCACCCGGCGGGAACGCCGGTCCACCACCCCGCCGGAGACGGACTCATCGTCTTCCGGCCGCACGGCAGTTCCCGAAGACTCGGCAATTCCCGACGACTCGGCAAGTCCCGAAGACAAGGAGAACTCGGCATGAGCATCTGCCCCACCGGACGCCTGGAACAGACACCCGGCGGCCACGATCTGGTCCTCACTCGGACCTATCGCGCGCCCATCGAGGACGTATGGGCGAGTATCACCGAATCCGAGCGCACTGCACGCTGGTTCGGACCGTGGGAGGGCGACGCGGCACCGGGTCGTACCGTGCGGGTGAAATTGTCCTTCGAGGAGGGACAGCCGTGGAGCGAATACACCGTGGAGGTATGTGACCCGCCGCGCCGTCTGGCCCTGCGCGCCGTGGACGAGCACGGCAGCTGGCACCTCGAGGTGACCCTCACCGAGCGGGACGGGCAGACCGAACTGGCCTTCGTCCACCATCTGATCTCGATCGAGCAGGTTCCCGAGATCGGGCCGGGCTGGGACTACTACCTGGACGCACTCGGGGCGTCACGCAACGGAACGCGACACCCCGAGTTCGACGATTACTACCCCGCGTTGCGGGAGCACTACGTGCACCTCGCGGGCCGGTACAGCTAGTCGGCGTCCAACTCGGCGAGTACCTCGTCGGAGATGTCGACGTTGGTGTAGACGTTCTGGACGTCGTCGCTGTCCTCCAGCGCGTCGACCAGTTTGAACACCTTGCGGGCGCCCTCGGCGTCGACCGCGACACTCACCGACGGCTGGAAACCCGATTCCGCCGAGTCGTAGTCGATATCGGCGGACTGCAGCGCCTTGCGGACCTCGATCAGATCACCGGGTTCGCTGATGACCTCGAACGATTCACCGAGGTCGTTGACCTCTTCCGCACCGGCGTCCAAAACCGCCACCAGCACATCGTCCTCGGAGAGACCGTTCTTCTCCAGGGTGACGACGCCCTTGCGGTGGAACAGATAGGAGACCGATCCCGGATCGGCCATGTTCCCGCCGTTGCGGGTCATGGCCACCCGGACCTCACCGGCGGCCCGGTTGCGGTTGTCGGTGAGACATTCGATCAGGACGGCGACCCCGTTGGGGCCGTAGCCCTCGTACATGATGGTCTGCCAGTCGGCGCCGCCGGCTTCCTCGCCGCCGCCGCGCTTACGTGCCCGCTCGATATTGTCGTTGGGAACCGAGGACTTCTTGGCCTTCTGGATGGCATCGAACAGCGTCGGGTTGCCTTCCGGATCGCCACCGCCGGTCCGGGCCGCCACCTCGATGTTCTTGATCAGCTTGGCGAAGAGCTTGCCACGCTTAGCATCGATCGCCGCCTTCTTGTGCTTGGTGGTGGCCCATTTGGAGTGGCCGCTCATTCCCTACTTCCTTCAGGTCGATGGCACGGTATCGGTCGATAACGCTACGCCACGCACCAGATCGACGAACATTCGGTGCACACGGTGGTCACCGGTGACTTCCGGGTGGAAGGCGGTGGCCACGACCCGGCCCTGCCGTACTGCGACGATCCGCCCGGCGGCCGGACCACCCGGGACGCGGGCCAGCACCTCCACTCCGTCGCCGGCACGTTCGACCCACGGCGCCCGGATGAACACCGCCCGGACCGGGCCGCCCGGCAGGCCGGCGAACTCGATATCGGTTTCGAACGAATCGACCTGGCGTCCGAAGGCATTGCGGCGCACGGTCATATCGATACCGTCCAGATGCCGGGCGTCGGGCCGGGTATCGAGCACCTCGCTCGCGAGCAGGATCATCCCGGCGCAGGAGCCGAACGCGGGCATCCCCGCGCGCAGCCGGGCCCGCAGTGGTTCCAGCAGTTCGAAGATCTCGAGCAGTTTGCTGATGGCGGTGGACTCCCCGCCGGGCAATACCAGCGCGTCGATCGCGGCCAGTTCGGCGGGCCGGCGCACGAGCACCGGGCGGGCACCGCATTCGGCGAGTGCGGCGATATGTTCCCGGACATCTCCCTGCAGGGCCAGCACACCGATGGTGGGCGCAGCGGGGGTGGCACCGGTATCCGGCGCGGCCACCGATTCCGGGGAAACCGCAGACTCGTTCACTCGTGCGAGCTTACGAGCCGGTGCGGTGTGCCCGGGGTCACCCCGGGCACCCGGTGGGTCCGGCGGCATCTCCGCGCTCCGGATCCGGCTACGAACGCAGGGTGCGGATCAAGCCCTCCTGGACGACGGCGGCGACCAGCCGGCCGCCCCGATCGAAGATCTTGCCGCCGGTCAGCGCGCGCCCGAACCCGGCCGACGGGGAAGACTGATCGTAGAGCAGCCAGTCGTCGGTGCGGAACGGCCGCAGGAACCACATGGCGTGGTCGAGCGAGGCGTTCTGGGTGGGTTCGTCGGGGTGGGTGACCTTCGACGAGCCGAGCAGCGTCATATCGCTCATATAGGCGAGCGTGCACACATGGAACAGCGGATCGTCGGGCAGCGGATGCCGGTAACGGAACCAGACCTGCTGCGGGGACACCACACCGGGCCGGCGGGTCACCTGTTCCTGCGGTACCGGGCGGATATCCCAGTGCTCCCATTCCCGCATCGCCCACAACCGCTCCGGGTCCATCGAGGTCTTGGCGTCGGGAAGATCGTCCGGCGGCTCCACATCGGCCATCTCGTCCTGATGCGAGGGCCCCTCGTCACCGATATGGAAGGAAGCCGACATGGTGAATATCGCGTCACCGTCCTGCACCCCGGTGACCCGCCGGGTGCAGAACGAGCGACCGTCGCGGATCCGGTCGACCATGTAGACGGTGGGCGCCGCCGGGTTACCGGGCCGGAGGAAGTAGCCGTGCAGCGAATGCACCTGGAACCGCGGCTCCACCGAACGCACCGCCGAGACCAGCGCCTGGCCCGCCACCTGTCCGCCGAACGTCCGCGGCAGCTGGGTCTTGGTGGACGCGCCGCGGAAGATATCCCGCTCGAGGCGTTCGATCTCCAGTGCCTCTTCGATAGTCGCCATTCGCTGACATTATCCCGAGCCGTCACATTTCCCATGACCCGGTCGCGGGTAATCCCCGTCACCGGAGTCCGGGCCGGACCTGCTGTGATGAACCGGTGCCGCGTTTCTCCCCGATAACCCCCGACGCACTCGCCGATCTGGTGGCCCGGACCCTGCGACCGCTGGACGGCTACCGGGTGGTCGGGATCGACGGGGCCGACGCGGCGCACCCGATGGAGTTCGCGCGCCGCGCCGCCGACCGGGTACGGGCCGACGGCCGTCCGGTGGATACGGTCGCGCTGCACGATTTCGTGCGACCGGCGTCGTTGCGGATGGAGTTCGGCCGCGACGAGATCTCCTATCGCACCGGCTGGTTCGATTATTCGGCGTTGCGCCGCGAAGTCCTCGATTCGATCCATCACGCCGGTATCTGGCTGCCCGCGCTCTGGGACGAGGCCGCCGACCGCTCCGCGCGAGCCCACCGCCGCACCGCGCTGCCGGCCACAGTGCTGTTCGTCGCGGGTCCCATGCTGCTGGGGCGCGGACTCCCCTTCGACCGCACCATCCGGCTCGATCTGTCCGCCGCCGCCCTCACCCGCCGCACCCCCGCCGAGGATTCCTGGACCGTACCCGGCCTGCTCGCCCACGACCGGGAACACAGCGAGACACCGGATCACTTCGTGCGCTGGGACCACCCCGACCGCCCCGCCCTGCGATCCGAGACGGACTGACGACGCTCGCACAGATAGCCACCCGCGCCCACACCGTTCCCCGAAACTCCTGCGCCCGCAAGCCCCGACCCATTACGCGCCCGAGACATACCCTTCAGTTTGCGCCCTGCGAATCAGGGATAACCTGCCCCGGTTTTCCGAACAGCCCCCCGACTTTCAGGACAGCCTCTGGTTTTCCGGACGGCTTCCCGGTTTCCACGACCTCCGTTTTCGGAACGACCCACCACCCGATTTCCGAGGCGATCGGCCCACCCCAAGCCGGGCCCGCGCCCTCGGTGCCGAGTTTTACGAGGCCCACAAAGGTCGAGGCCCGTCCCGCCGTTGCGCCCTCGAGACTCGCGCCCTCGGCTCATGCGCTTTCGAGGGC
>NZ_JBSFDZ010000008.1:205712-242981 GCF_053594175.1 Nocardia sp. NPDC001965 | reverse complement strand
CGGAGCCGGTGCGGCAGCTGGCACACGCAATGACCTTCGCCGGATTCCGGGCCGCGGCACTGGACGGGTGGTCGGTGCCCGGTGATCAAGAACTGGGCGAGTGGCTGCGCGGGAAGACCGGTGACGCACTGCTCGACGGCCTGAGCGGATTGGATGCCGACCAACGCGGTCTGGTGGCGAGCTTTCTGCAGGCACCGTCGCGCGGCCGGCAGCCGAGCACCGAACAACTCGACGCACTCGAACAACTCACCCGCACCGTACACGCGCAGCACCGTGCCGAAGATATGCCGGGAACCGGGATGCCGGCCCCTGATGTGTCTGCGCAGACGACGGCGGACACGACCGAATCTGCCGCTGTTGCGGCGAGCCCCGCCGCCACCACTGCCACCACACCCGCCGAACCGGTACCCGGCGCGAATTCACCGGCTGTCACCGGCACGCCGCAAGCAGATCCCGGTGACATTCCAGCGCCCCCGGTGACCGTCGCGGCCGCCTCGGCCCCGGCCGTGTCGACAGCGCGGGACCCGGGTACCCACTGGGATCTGCGGGTTCTGCAGCGGGGGGTGGTGACCGCCTACAAGTCTCTCGAAGGCCTGACGGACGCCGATCCGGTTGTCGCCGCGCTCGCCGCGTCTCCTGTCGAGCTGTTCGGGCAGTTCGTCGACCAGCTGTATCCGAGTCAGCGCCGGGTCCTCGAGCTCCGATTCCGCACTCGACTGAACGAGGAACAGACAGCCTACGGACTCAACGCCCGGAGCACTTCGGCAGAGCACTGGACTGCCCCCATGGTCGGCACCGTGGCCGCCGGTGGGCTGCGTCGCCTGGCCCACTCGATCGCTGCGGCGCACGGTGTCCCGGGGGTCGAACCGGCCATCGGGAACATCGAGCTCGCGGTCCTCGACGGCGCGGCCCAGGGTCTGTCCCGTGCGGCGATCGCCGCACGCTCGAATATGCCCCGGCGAACAGTGGCGGCGATCGACCGGCGGACAGCGCAGACGCTGGGCGTCGCCAACCGGGCTGCCGCTGTCGCCGAAGCGGCTCGCCGCGGGGAACTCGACCCGGCCGTGTTTCCGATGCCGGACAACCATGCGACAGTTCGCTTGTCCGAACGCGAGACCGCGGTGCTGGCACTCACCGCGAAAGGCCGGACGCCCGCCGCCATCGCCGCGATCCTGTCGCTGGAGACGGCCGAGGTGCACGCGCACCTCCGTGAAATCGGCCGCGTTCTCGGGACCTACATACCCGCCGCCATGGTCGCGGTGGGAATCCGGGCGGGGATCCTGCGGGTCGACGGAACCCAGTGGTCGAGGTGGGACCGGGCCGCCGATGCGAGCACAGCGGACGGTGCGGATCCGAACCCCGGCGCGGTGGTCACCGCGGACGGCGCCAATGGCCGGGCGGCGCGGGTGGACCCGGCCGTGCTGGGCCGAACCTCCGGCGACGATTCGACACTGACCCGCGCCAAAGCGGGCGACGAGGCAGCTCGGCGGGAACTGAACACGCGGTACGGGCGGGGGAACATCCAGCGAACGGTGGCCATGCTGGGGTGGGAACCCGGTCGAGGGACCCCGCCGGTCCAAGTGACCCGGTTGGCGCACGCGATCCATTTCCGGGTCATGGCATTCGCCGCCGACAACGGGTGGCCGGTGCCGGCCGGTCGGGATGTCGCGGACTGGTTGTTCGAGCTAGCCCAGAACACATTGTTCGAATGCCTCGATCACGTAAAGGTCCAGGATCGTCGGCTCATCGGCGCCGCCCTCACCGAATTACACCGCGGCGGCGGACCGACCCATGAGCAGCTCGCCGCGTTCCAGCGGCTCACGGAGGTGGCGCAGCAGTCCCGCACCACCGACGCTCCGGATACCGGTGTCACCTCCCCCGTGGCGGCGGCACCGGTCCGGCCGCGGCGATCCTCGAGAGCGGACGGACTGTATCCGGAGTCCGGAGTCGGCGCTGTGGTCGGTGGCTTCGACCCGGCATTGGTCACCGCGATCAACCCCGACGACCCTGTCGGCTCGCACACCGTCATCGGACGCGGGAAGGTGACGCCGGAAGGTGGCCGGGTCGAGGTGACCCTGCCCAGACCCATCGAGTTCACCACCGTCAACGAATGGCTCGCGCAGTATCGCGATGTCGTAGAGCTGAGCCAGAGCGATTTCGGTGGCGCGGCGGTCGGCAAATCCGTCGTATCGCTCATCGAGAACGGCCGGACGAATCCGACCCGGAACACTCTCCTGAAACTTGTCGAAGCCAACAGCATTCCGGACCGGCTCGTCCGTGAGGCACTGATACATTTCTACGACGGCGAGGGGCTCGCGCAATTCGACCCCGAATACGAGTTCCGGCCGCACCCGCGTGACTACGATCCGGCCGACCCGCGCGCTGCCAACAAATGGCTGGCGGATCTACGGCATTATCTCGGTCGCGGCCGGTCGGAGTTCGGGGGTGAGGTCGATCCGACGACGATCGCGAAGATCGAACTCGAGACCGCGGATGTGACACCCGGCGTCATTCGCGAGATCTGTATCGCGAACGGAATACCCGCGTCCCTCGCACGCGCGGCCCTGCTGCGGTTCGTCGACGGTGCCGGGCTCGCGTGGTTCGATCCTCGGGGCACTCACAGACCTCATCCCGCGGAATTCAGTATCGAGGACCATCCGCCGGGGACGGGGTCGGCCCTGCTGTCCCCGGGCGAGGCACATATCGTGCGGTTGGTCGCCGGTCTGGCGACGGGGGCGCACAGGTCACCGGTCCGTTCGTTGACCGCGCTACTCGGACTCACGCCGGAACAGGCCAATCTGATCTTGCTCCGGATCCACTCGAAGGTCGAGGGTGCCGCCGAAGTCCGGGTCCTGCCCGCGACGGAGTCGGACCGAGCCGCGGAACATCTCCGGCTCCTGCCCGCACAGGTAGAGCTCGTGGGGTTGCTGGCCGCAGAATTGCTCGGCGGTGCTCCCGAGGACGCGACAGTGTTGTCACCCGGCACACTCCGGGACTTCCGTGCTCAGGTCGAGTACCGGGTCGGCGCTTCCCTGCGGCCGTCCGAGACAGAAGTCCTGCGCCTGTTCATGCAGGGCCACTCCATGACGACGGCCGCTGCGCACCTGGGTCTGCCCACGAGGACGATAAGGCAGCGATTCGCACGTGCCGAACAGGAATTCGGCACCGACGGGGTGATTCCCACGGTTATGGCGGCGGTGCGTGCGGGTGTCGTCGCCGACGAGGGTGAACCCCGGGGCTCTGTGGACATCTCCGAGATCGAAGGGCGCGTACTTCGGGGCGTCGCCGACGAATGGTCGAACGAGAAAATCGAAACCCTCCTGGGACTGGGGCACGGGCAGCGGCGCCGGCTCATGGCGGCGTTGTACGAGAAGTTCGATGTCGACAACAGGCTGGATCTGGCATTGGCGGCGCAGCGGCAAGGCCTGTTCGGTCACATCGGGCCGGCGTTCGTGTACTACTCCCGCACCGACGTTTCCTCCGATGCTCCGGTGCGGCAGGGGGAACGTCCGCTCTCCGTGAACCAGCGGGCTGTCCTGGCCGGAATCGTTCAGGGCCTTACCGACGCGGAGATCGCCGGTCGGCTGAAGATCTCCGAAGGAGCGGTCGGGGCTCACGTCAAACGAATCTACGACAGGCTCGGCGTCACCGCTCGCGAGCAGCTGGTAGAAGCCGACGGTGATGTGGTGGCCGCGCTGGCGGTACAGGCGGATACTCGCAGGTTGTCGACGGTCGAACTGGCTGTTCTCCGGCTCATCGTCCAAGGGATGACGAATCCTGTCATCGCAGCGAGATCGGACATGCCGAGGTCCACCGTCACGTCCTATGTGAAGCGGATCTACGACAAGCTCGGCGTCACCGAGCGGGACGGCCTGGTCGGTGACATCGGCGCCTTTCTCGCCGAAACGACGCAGCGGGCGACCCGTCCACTCTCCACGCGCCAGCGCACTGTGCTGCGCTTGATCGCCCAGGGCCGCACGAATGCGGAGATCGCCCGGATGTTCCATGTCGGCGAGGAGGCGATCAAGGCCCACGTCCGCAGACTTCGCGAGAACCTCGATCTGGCGCAGCGCGACGATCTGGTCGCCGCGTCCGTGCGCCGCTCTCGGCCGAATGCGGACACCGAGACCACCGTCGAGATATCGGAGGTTTCCGACGACCAGTTCCTCGGTTTGCGACGAGGTTTGGTGCTCGGCTATCTCGTCGGCAACCGAATGGTCGCTCCGGAGTCGGTGGAGGCACTCGACGGGGCCACCGATCGTGAGTTGGTGGACCGAATTCTCGAACACCACGACGACACCGAACTGGTCGATATCGCGCTCGTCTTGGCGAGCGCCGACAAGTCCACTGTCCTCCGCGCCGCGGTCGAGTTGGATCCGATTCAACGACAGCGGGTGAACCGCGCTGTCGCGTCGGTCCGGGCAGGCGGGCGTCCGAACGCACTGGAACTCAGCGCGGTCGACAAGCTCGCTCAGGAAACGGTCGGCTTATTGTTTCCGGCTCCGATCGCCGTGGCATCCGATGATGACCTCACCCCTCCGGAACTGGAAGTGCTGGAGTTGCTCGCCGAGAGCATGTCGAACGGCGAGATTGCGACACGCCTCGACACGGACGAGGACACCGTCAAAAAGGATGTCTCGAGCATTCTGCGGAAGTCGGCTGCTCTCGACCGGACCAGTGCCGTCGTTCAGGCGCTGCGCCGTGGCATCTTCCGGCTGGAAGACCTGCCGGAATCGGATCCGTCCCGCGCGCGCCCGCTGAACGACCGGGAGGACCGCGTCCTGGCCCTTATGGCCGTCCACGACACGCACGAGGGCATCGCGACAGCCACCGGACTGTCGGTGCCCACAGTGTCGGCAGCAGTCAGAAATATCATTCGCGTTTTCGGCGCGCGCAATCAGACCGAGGCGTTGATCCGGGCCGTGCGCGCCAGATATCTCCAGGTGGACGAAATTCCGATCACGGAGGCCGTCGCCACCCGTGAACTGTCGCGGACCGAGCTGGCGACCCTGGCACGAGTCGCGGCCGGTGAGTCGGCCGCCGGTGTCGGGGAGATCCTGGCCGCGCTGGGTGCGGGCAGCCGGACCGAGGCGGTGGTCCGGGCATTGCGGATGTCCATTCTCGAACTCGACGACATTCCGTTGCCGGACCGGCCCCTCCAGCTCTCCCCGCGTGAAACGCAGGTACTGCCACTGGTTGCCGTGGGGTGGACGAACGGAGCGATCGGGGAGTCGCTCGGGGTATCCGCCGAAACCGTCAAATCCACGCTGAAACTGCTTTTCCGGAAACTGGGGGTGGGTGACCGCACCGGTGCTGTCCTCGAGGCGCTGCGCCGGGGTGTCCTCGATCTGGACGAGATTCCGTTCGGCGCGCAGGCCACAACGGGAACGCCTCGCACCAGGACCGGATCGAGGCACCCGGGAGCCGGGGCCGCCGACGGGATCCCGGGGCCGGTGACAGGGTTCGACGGTGCGGATGTGGTCGACGCGTTCGGCAATCGAAATCGCCGCGGGACGCGAGCCACTCATGTACCGGGGGACGCGCCGATGGGTGTGCTGGCATTCAATGTCGATCCGAACACCGGCATCCCCTGGGGTGCGCCGGGGCCGGGGTCACGGCGGCCGGAGGCGCAAGGAGATGCTCTGCGCCGAGGGGAACGAGCGACCCCCCTGGACACAACCCAGGTGCGATCGGTACGCGCGGCACTGGCGGTGGCATCGAATACCCTCGCCGCCGCTGCGCACACCCCTGACCTGCGCGCGGAGGTCGCACATCTCGACCGGCTGGCCGGTCTTCTCGACGAACTGCTCGACGATTCGGTCACACTGCCGCCGGCTCGGGTCGAGATCCTGTCGAGGCTTGCCCGGGTGGTGGCACAGTGGCTGCCGGCGATCGCAGCCGCGGACCGGGCCCTCGACGAAGCCGAACAGGCGACCGGTCCCACCGCACGGCAGACCGCTGTGGTGGCGGAGGATTTCGCCGCCGCGGTCCGCGGACTCGCCGCTGCCGGTGCCGTGCTCGACGCCGCGACGGCCGGTGTACCGGTGGCGGCCGTCGACACCGGTTCGTTCTCCGGCATCGACCGGAATCTGCTGGTGCAGGCGCTGGCCGGAGTGACCTCGGAGCTGAGTGGCGCAGTCGCCCACGCGGACGACCCGGATCCGCGCAGCGCGCGCGCCGGCGCCGCCGCCCCGTACTATCCGGCGCTGCGCCGGGCCCGGGACGGGCTGGCCGAACTGCTCGCCGTGGTGGACGATCCCCGGACCACGGTGACCCGGGAGCGCCTCACTGCCCTGCTCTCCCATTCCCACGCCGTTCGGGTCTGGCTGGCGGAGTGGTTGAACAAGAACGCCGCGGACCGCGACGCGATGGCGGCGGCGGCCCGTGCGCAGCGTGCGAGAGCGGCCGTCGCGGAGCTGCGGACCGTGGACGACGAGATCCACGAGCTGCTCGCGGCGCTCGACGCGCTCCCGGTTCCCCGTACCGATCCCCGCCTCCTGCCGTGGGCACAGCCCGCACCGGACCGGGAACTTCCGCGACCACAGCCGGACTCAGTACCGAAAGCATCGGATTCGGCACCTACCGGCGACTCGGAACACGACGGCCCCACGCCCGCGGCGGTGACCGATCGGGACGGGTCCCCGGGGTCCGCCGAACAGCCGGGGCCGGTCGAGTCCGGCGAGACACCGTCCGCGGCGTCGTCGCCGGCCGCGGAGGGGGCGGGCGGTGCGCCGGTGATGCCCTGGATGCAGTTGCCGAGACCGGGACCCCGCCGGCAGCAGGAGATCAGCGGTGCCGCCGGCTGGACCGATGTCGGCCTGGGCCACTCGCTGAACGAAGACGAGTTCGCGTTGGCGGAGGCGATCGTCGACGGCGAACGGGTGACACTGGCCGCGGTCTGCGACGGGGTATCGCACCTCGCGCGCAGCGATGTGGCGTCGAAGGTGGCCTCGGAGGCCGCGTGCGGTGTCCTGGAACGTGCGGCCGCCGCGGCCGCGGACGGCGCGGGGTGGGATCCGGCACAGGTCGTCGCGGACGCCGTCACAGCGGCAAAAGACGCAGTTCTGGAACTCATCCGGACCGAATTCGCCGGATGCGAGATCCCGCCCGCCTGCACGATCGCGGTGACGATGGTGACGCCCACGGAGATCGTCAGCGATTCCTACGGTGATGCCCGGGTGTACTGGATTCCGTACGACGGTGGCCCACCGCAACGCCTGACCGTCGACGATTCGTACGCGCAGAAATATATCGAGGACGCCGCGCGACGGGGAGAGCAGCTGACCGACGAAGAAGCCGAAAATCTCCCTTACGCGTCGACCATCACCCGCGGCCTGGGCAACCCGGAGATATGGCAGGAGCCGTGGCGTGAGCCGGAGCCGAAACGCTATTCGCCCACCGGCAGGGGTGTCGTGGCGGTGGTTTCCGACGGCGCGCTGAAGCGGGTCTCCGACGCTCAGCTGGCCGCCGCGATCACCGCGCCGCGCAACAGCTCCCCGGACGATCGGCTCGCGGCGGCGGAAGCGGCGGTCCGGACCGCGCTCGCCGCGCCGGGGAGCAACGGCACCACGGACAACATCACGGTGGTGGTGATCGACGGTCCGAACCGGGTCGGTGGTTCTGCACGTTCCGGCGAAACGGGCACCGATTCCGGTAGCGGCCGGGCCGCCTTATCCGCGGCCTCGCAGGCGACGCCATGGAGCGCGGCGCCGGCCGATCCGGGCTCACCGAGCACGGCATCCGATCCCCGCGCCGCGGCCTCACCGTGGAAAGCTCCGGACACCGGCGTGTCCGGGAAGGGCAGCGCGGCGAGTCTCGCGGGAGGGCAACAGAATCCGGGATGGCGTGGCGTCGCTCATCGCAACGAGATCTGCGCGCGCCGCCTCGTCCGGGTGCTGCGGGCGCTCGGCGATGCCTCCGATCTCGATCTGGACGAGAACAACCCGGCCTGGCACGCGACCGACAACTGGCGCATTCTCGAAGACAAGATCGGTGCCGATCTCGTCGACGTGAATTCGCTACAGCTCGACGAGTATCCCGCTCGACCAGACGATCCGGACGATCCACTGGCGCAGATCGC
Organism: Nocardia sp. NPDC001965; assembly: GCF_053594175.1. Lineage (NCBI taxonomy): Bacteria > Bacillati > Actinomycetota > Actinomycetes > Mycobacteriales > Nocardiaceae > Nocardia > Nocardia sp. NPDC001965. The sequence goes on along the minus strand of NZ_JBSFDZ010000008.1, from coordinate 234,901 downwards.
CGCGACACTGCGCGCCAGTGGTAAGGACGGCGACAGTGCCGTGGTCGTGGTCGGCGATCACGGCCACCTCCTCACGCTGATCGCCGGCCAGCTGTACGTTCACGACACAAAGGTCGACGATCCCACCGGCGACGTCCCGCGAATGCGCCTGTACCACCGGGACTATTGGCAGCCCGGCTACACGCGTGAGATGGTCGAACAGGGCCAGGCGTTCGCCGCGATCCTCACCGACCGCGGCGGTGTCATCGCTGTCCGTGACCTGCGGGACCCGGACCACGAGAGCGCGCCACACCCGCGAGGCATGATCGCCGGGAACCCGGCCGAGTTCGGTGGGGAGGACGCCGCGCCGGAACCGGCGGGCCCGGCGGGCGGCGTATCCACGCCCGCGCCTACACCCTGGAACGGTGGCCGGTCCAGCTCCCGCAGCGACGAGCAGTCGCAGGCCCAGCCGGAAATACTCCTCCGCGATGTGCTGGCACGGCACGGCATAGACAGCCTGGAATCGCTTCTGAACCCAGTGTCCGGCACCGATCGGGTCACGGTCGTGCGGCTGCGCGAACAGGTGGTCGCCGAGCTGGTCGAGGCGGCAGCTCGACAGGGCATCCACGACGAACTGCAGGCGCGCTACCCGAGTCTGTTCGGGATGGTCGGCGAGTCGGCGGCCCGCGATACGGGAGAGGCGAACCCGGCTCTCGCTCAGGAGGAGGCCGCACTCGATACCGCGACCGATCCGCCGCAGTCGCCGAACGACGGCGCAGCTCGCCCCGGCGAGAACGCCGATGCCGGCGACGTCGATTCCGGGGGCGCCGACGCGCCCCCTGTCGAACAGCCGGACGAGATCGGTTCGCCACGGAATTCCGAGCCCGCCACGTTCGTACTCGATCTGGAGACCGCCGGTGTGGTCGAGATGCAACAGGCGATGGAGGATGGGCGCACGACCTCGGTCGCCCTGGTCGAAGAACATCTGCGCCGGATCGAAGCCCTGGACCGATCCGGGCCCCGGCTGAACGCGATCCGGGCGGTGAACCCGGAGGCGTTGCAGGACGCGGCCCGGCTGGACGCCGAACGTGCCGCCGGTCATGTGCGCGGACCGCTGCACGGTATCCCGGTCGTGATCAAGGACAATATCGATATCGTGGGTATGCCGACGACGGCAGGCGCACTGGCATTGCGTGATTCTCATCCCGACCGTGACGCATTTCTGGTGGCCCGGTTGCGTGCGGCGGGTGCGGTGATCATGGGGAAAACGAATCTGGGGGAGTTCGCGAACTTCGTGACAGCGGGAATGCCGAACGGCTACAGCGCGCTCGGTGGGCAGGTGGTCAATCCGTATGGCGCCGATCTGGATCCGATGGGTTCGAGTACCGGCTCGGCTGTCGCGCCGGCAGCGGGCCTGGCTCCGCTCGCTGTCGGTACCGAGACATCCGGCTCTATCATCCACCCGGCAGTGTTCAATTCGCTTGTCGGGGTCAAGCCGACAGTCGGTTTGGTGAGCCGCGCCGGGATCGTACCTATTTCGGCCACTCAGGACACTGCTGGTCCTATCGCTCGCACGGTGTCCGATGCGGCAGCTCTGTTGACCGTTCTTACCGGTGTCGATCCCGATGATGCGGCGACCGATCACAGCGCGGCTGTCGCCGGCACCGACTACCTGGCTGCTCTTGATCCAGATGCGCTGCGCGGCAAACGCTTGGGAATAGTGATCACGGCGCCGGAGGATCTCCCCGGCGCGACGTCCGGCGTCACCGCTCTGGCTCGATTCGCCGAAGCCCAGGCCGTCCTGCGGGAGCAGGGTGCCACGCTTGTTCCGGTGTCCATCGTCCCTCCCGGGGGTGACGGAATTCTGCTGGACGAGTTCAAACCGGCGCTGGAGAACTATTTCGCCCGGCTCCCGGCCGATGCGCCGATCAAGACATTGGACGACGTGATCCGGTTCAATCTCGAACACGCCGACGAAGGGGCGATCCCGTACGGGCAGACAGTGCTGGTCGAGGCGGCGGCGATCGATCTCGACGACCCGGCTACCAAGGCGGATTACGAGGCCCGGCGTGATCGTCAAGTCGCCGACTGCCGGGATTCGATCGACTCCTTGCTCGACGCAGAGGGGCTCGATGCCATCCTCTACCCGCACTGCAACTCTTTCCTGATTGCTCCGAGAGCCGGGTACCCGGCGGTCGCGGTGCCGATCGGATACGATCCCGTCTCCGGTCAGCCCTACGGTATGAGCCTCGTCGGGACAGCATTCTCCGAAGCTTCGCTGCTGGCGATGGCCTACGCGTACGAACAGGCGGCGCAAGTTCGCCGCCCGCCCTCGGAAGTGAACCCCGCGCTGGCGGCCGCGACGACCGGTGCCCGGCCGGAAGAGGCACGCGGTATCGCCCGGCAGAGCGCCGAAGCGGTGCCGACTGCGCTCCCCCGGCGAGTCGAGCTGGGGCACAATCTGCAACAGCTTCGTCTGGAGTACCAGACGGCCGCGGCGGGACCTCACGCGTCACGGGCCGAGCCCGATGCGACGCGACAGCTGATCGACGGTATCTCCGGCCTCGAAGCCGCAATTGCCACCGCGCACCGATACCGTTCGGCGGACAAGCTGAAGTTCATGGACCTGAACCGGGAACTCGGCTTCCCGGTATCCGGTCCGGATGCGGTACAGCAGCTGCGTGATCGGCTCGCCACGGTGGGCGGTACCGATCCGCGGACGGCAGCCGGACTGCGGAAGCTTCTCGAGTTGGCGGAAAACCATGCCCGGCGGCAGGAACGGTTCGACCGGCTGGATCTGAGCGTAACGGGTCTCGAGGCGCTGGCCGCCGAGTGCCGTGCCGCGCGGAACGAATTCGCCCAGTACACCGCCGACCGAGCGGAGCGGCCGGACGCCACCGCGGCGGCGATCGACACCCGGATCGCCGAAATCCGCGACCTCGAACGACGACTGCTCGCGGGATCGGCCGAAGCGTCCCGGATTGCTACCGAGACCGGCGCCGGGCTGTCCGCTGCGCCCGCCGGCGCGACCGGTGGCATTCGAGCGGTGCGAAACGGCGCAGAGTCTCGGGTCGCCACCGCGATCGCCGACGCGGAGGGTATGGCCGGATATCAGCGGCCACACGCGCTGGCGGGACTCGACGATCAATGCGGGCGTGCCGCGCTGGCCGCCAACGCGGCCCGGACCGGTCGTGATGCCGGGGAGATCGAGCCCGCGGTTCCGGGTGAGGGCACGCTGTCCAGTTACATCGAAGCGCGTACGCAGCGACCGGACCGGCCGGTCAAGGCACATCAGGTCCGTACGATGCGCGAGGCATTCGACGAGCTGCACTCATGGGCCACCGCGGCGGAGGGCCGGCGGCCGGGCGCCGGCCACGGCAAGTCGATCTTCGTGCTGACCGCGGGCAGCGAGGGCCTCGGGCATATGGTCGAGCTGGTATCGGTCGTGGACAACGGCAGGATCCGGATCGACTGCTGGGACGCGGGGCACGACAGTATCCAGCAGGATTTCCTACCCGCCGAAGAGCTACCCGGGCAGAAGATGATCGCGCTGTGGGTGGACGAGACCGGCTTCTCGGTCGATCCGCCGCAGGAGCTGGTGCCCCGGCGGGTGGAACGCGACGAGGACATCGCCGTCGCCACCTCCGACACCGGGGACGCGCAAGCGCGGGCGCGGCAGCTGGCGCAGGCATTGGCACGCGCGGGAATCGATGACATCGAGCAGATGGTGCACCGCGCCGGCGAGACGGCGGCGGACGCGCGTGCCCGGGGCCGGCGCAATGCCCAGCTGTGGGATTGGGCCGGCGACGAGCTACGCGGGATATTGGCGGAGGAGTATCCCGCGATCCTCGGTGAGGCCGCGGGTATTCCGCGTGCGAAGCGCAGCCAGTTGAACGAAGCCGAGTTGGGGCGTGAGTTCGAGGAGTTGCGGAGCCGTGAGGGTGCTCTCGACGAGGCCGACTACCAGCGGCTGCGGGAACTGGAGACGATCGGAGCCCTGCGCGACGAGGGCAAGGCGCGAGCGAAGCGGATGGGCGTACCTTTCTACCTGCTGTCGTTCCCGCGCGGCGCGGGGCTCGGTGCGGCCGCCGGCAGTCTCCTGTTCGCCTACGGCGACGACACCGTGCCCGAGAGCGAGATCTGGCACCCGATCGTCCGCAGCGGTGTCCCGGAGGAATGGCCCGAGCTGGTGCGTGCCGGCGCGGATTTCGCCGAGCTGGAGCACGGGCACGGCCGTGCGGTGACCACCCTCGTCCTGCACTCCTATGGAGACGGCGAATCGCGCATCTCCCGTGAGGAGCGGGCCGGAGACGACCTCACGGCGTGGGTGGCCGCCGAAGCCGGGGCGCGGGAGGTATGGGCGCCGCACGGCGAATCGCCGCGGGGCGAGCTGGTGTGCCGCAGCAATACGAATCGGGGTACGCAGATCTGGCAGGCGGTGGCCGACCGTCTCCAGGGAGACGGCCTGGACCTGGCGCAGGTCACCCGAGGCGAAACCGACGACGATATCGTGCACCGCGCCCAGCACTGGGCCGCGGACCTGCCGGGTGCCCCCGCGCTGCTCACTCGTTCGGACGCACCCACCCAGCATTTCGTTCTCGGTGCGGATCCGCGGACCGCGGACAAGGTAGTGGTCCTCGTACGGGCCGAGGCCGGCACGGCGTCGCTGCGGGCTGGATTACGCCGAGCGGTGGATACCTACGCGACCGAACGGGGCGACGATCGAACGGTCGCGGTGGTGTTGTGGCAGGGCGACGCGCCGCAATCGCTGGCCACCGTGCTCGCCGAACTGGCGGCTCATCGGCAGGACGCCACCGACCCGTTGCGCAGGATCCAGCTCCTCGGCGACGAGCCCGGCTGGGGTCTGATCCAGTCCATCGCCACCGATGCGCAGCTGAAACCGCACCGGAAGGCGTTCACGAACCTGCCCCGCACGAAACCCGCGCCGCCGGGGCGGCTGTTCACGCCCGGAGCACGCTTGACGAACTGGGCGCTGGCGAAGATGACGGCGTCGTTGCCGGCCCCCCGGCCAGGTGACTCGAGGCGCCGCGAACCGGAGACAACGGCGAATCCGGCGGCGGTCCCGATATTTGTCGAGCCGTGGCTGGGGGAACTGGATACGGCGCGACGATTGTTTCGCACGACGCGAGCGGACGTGCACGACCAGCTGGCGGAGACAGCCACTCTCGAGGACACAACAGTGGCCGACCTGTCGGCGCGCCGCGACGAGCTGGTCGACGAGCGAGTGTACGCACAGCAGCGCCTGATCGAGAAGATCGTGGAGCACGAGGGATTTTCGCCGCCCGACGAGAGTTCTCTGCTGCGCGTCCATGCTGATTATGTGCTGGCGCGAGACGACGTGTCCACCGACCTCCAGGAAGCCGCGGAAAGATTCGCCTGGTTCTACGACACGATCGAATTGATCGACGCCGTCCCCTACCTCGACAACCGGATCGACCGGATCGATCGGCTGGAAGCCGCCCTTTTCCGTGCCCACGCGCTCGCCGCGCACGACGAATCGGCAGCCGGAGATCTCGAGCGGTTGCAGTCGCAGCTGTCGAAACTCGTGCAGGCAGCTGCCGCGATCTACCGCAACGATATGCAGCGGATCCGGGAGAACGGCGGTGAGAACCCACTCGCCGCCGTCCTGGCCGACCCGCTTCGACAGTCGCTCGACGACGCATTCCGTCAGGAGCTGACCGATGCGCTGAACGCCGTCGCCGCGATCCGGGCTCTCGACGGCGCCGCAGCCCCACCGTTGCTCGGTGACGAGCTGAATGCGCTGGGCGACAGGGACGCGGATCGGCGCCGTGAGCTGCACACGGTGCCGACGACGCGGGACAGTACCGTCGACTCGCGGGCCCAGACCATCCAGGCCCTGGGATCGCAGCGCGAGCAACGCCGCCGGGCGGCAAAAGAACTGGCGGCGCAGCTCGGTACGCCCGCTACGCTCCTCACCCCGGCCAGGGTCCGCCGGATCGCCGAGATGCTGGAACGTCAAGGAGTCCAGGACACCCGCGCCGAGGCGGCCGCGAAATGCCGGGCACTGGATCTCGCGATCGAGTCGTCGGAAGACCTGTTGGCGGCGACCACGCGGATGGAGGGGATCGATCGCCTGCGCGCGGCGCTTTTCCAGGCACAAGCGCACCTGCCCGTCGTACAGGGCCGACTCGTCGACGCGCAGGACGAGCACCGGCAACTTCTCGATGGTTACCGGTTCCGGTTCGGCGCCGGTGTCGTCGATACCGACCAGGTGCGTGAGCAGCTGCGCAGGGCGGAACAATGGCGCGGAGGACGCTACGAACACGAAGAGTATCTGAATGTCCGCGCCGCGTTGCGCGAGCTGCTCGACCTCGCCGGGCAACGGGAACTGCGGCAGTGGCAGATCGGGCGGCTACAGGACCTCGCGTACCGGCTCGAAGCACTGGCCGGGGAGCGGACCCGCGTCCTGGACGAACGTGCGGCGGTGACGGAGCGGATCCAGGCGCAGACCGAGCTGGACTTCGGCTGGTTGGGTGAGGACACCGAGCGCGAGGCTCAGTTGCGCAGGTTCCAGGCGGGGCAGCGGGCAGCACTGGCTGCGACGATCGGCCCGGAAGCGCTGGCCGAGCACGAGCTGGCCGCAGCGGATCTGACCGCCGAGCAGATTTCGATGATCACCCTCTCGCGCCCCGCCCTGTTCGCCGATGCCGAGTTCCACGGCCGGGTCGCCGAGCTCCAGCGCCTGGAACGGCTTATCGCCGATGTCGCCGAATTCGATCTGCTCACAGCACAACTCGACCGCATCGACGCGAGCCTGGCGAAGGGTCTCGCCGCCGATGTCGACGCCGTGTTCGCCGCGACCGTCGCGCCCGAACGAGCTGCCGCCGACGCCGAACCCGCGATCGGCACCGTCGAACACCTGTGGCAGCCGGCGGAGCGGAACTGTTTCGTCCGATCCGGGCTGGGCGTGTTCGAGGCCGCGGGCGGTACCGCGCCGGCGAAACTACGCGGTCATGTGACCGGTCCTGCGGGAGTTCTCGCCGGGGAGTCGTTCGAACTGCTCGGCGCCGACCCCCGCGAAGGCGGCTACCGCGATCTCGCCGAGGTGGCCGAGCATGTGGAGCAGACCGGCGACGCAGTACTGGTGGTGGTGGCGTTCCGGGGTTTCACCGACGCATCCCGGCCCGGATCGCATGCGGTACAGGCGTTCTGGGACGGCGAGTTCGAGACTCGCGCGGACGGCACCAGGGTACCGGTGCCCGGTACCGGTGAAGTAGTGGTGATCGACGACGGTGAGCGGTCCGCGTTCGCGGAATGGGCTGCCGGGCAGACGGGGATACGCAGCGTATCCGGTTGGGAGATCATGCAGGGCGGTACACCACGTCGCCCGCTCGTCGACGGGAAGTCCCGGGCCGTCGCCGGATCGGATTACGACAATGTCGGCATCGCGGGCCGCCGGACATCGCTCACCGACGACCCCGGATCGCCGGATCAGGGAGATCGGTCGGGAATCGAGCCAGACCGAAGCGGCGAGCCCAGCGCTCGCGATCCGGCACACGAGAACCCGGCACATCCCAGCCGGACGATCACCCGTCCGGGCGCGGCTGATCCGGTGCGCGCCGCACTCACGGCCGAAGAGGCCGCACGCGTTCAGCAGTTGTACGCCGCATACAACAAACCAGTGCTGGCGCAGTTGGTTCCACGGTCGGGCGGCGACCGCGAACTGGTCCGGACGGTGTTGCAGAATACGTTCCTGCGGTTGGCCGGTGAGATCGCCGAGCCGGACGGCCATGCGGTCGATCTGCCCGGCCGTGCGGTGGAGCTCGCGCTGGACGCGCTCGAATACGCGCAGTTCCGGCGCAGTTTCGACGAGTTCCGGCAGCGGATGTGGGCCGCCGCGACCACCGAACGGGCCCGCACGGCGCTGGCGGCGGCCACCATGTCTCAGATATGGCAGGCGCTCGGCGAGCTGCCTGTTTCCTGGCGGCGGGCGACCCTGCTGCGATACCTGCGGGGAATGGACTTCCCGACCATCGCCGAAGTGATGGACTGTGCCGGCAGCCTGGTCGAGGCCTTGCTCAGGGACGGCATGCGGCAGCTGTCCACGAGACTTACCGAACAGATGGGCGAGGCGGACACCTCGCCGGCGTCGCAACCGGAGCAACCGAAGATGCGGCAGCCCACCCTGGGCGATATCGCGCGTGCGGCCGGGGTCAGTATCTCCACCGTCCATTTCGCGGTCAGCGAACGCGAGATCCCGAACATTTCGAAGGAGACCAGCGAGCGCGTCCGGCGAATTGCCGTGGAGATGGGTTATCCGGTCGGCAAGAAGGTCGACCGGGCGGCTGGTGTGCCGCGGGCGAAAACGCTGGTGGACGTGTCCGAGGCGACCGGCGTGAATCTGAGCACGCTGAGCCGTGCGCGCTCGGGCCGACCGATCAGCGAGAAGACCCGGCAGCAGCTGGCCGACGGCGCCGGAGACGGTGCCGTCGGCAAACCCCGGGTCACTCTGGCCGATGTAGCGCGGCGGGCCGGCACCAGCGTGACCACTGCCAGCCGGGTGCTGCGCAACGAGCCCCAACCACCGGGTGTGACGCAACGGGTGATGGCGGCGATCGCCGAACTCGGCTATGCGGCGAGTGTCTACACACGTCGTGCGCCGGAATCCGCCGCGCCGGTCCGGTGGAACCCGCCGCGCCGAGGTGGCGGTGGCGGCAGCGCCCCGGGTTTCGGCCGAGTCGATGCATTCGAGGAGCCCCGCAACCGGCAAGAAGCGCTGGATCTTCCGTCCGGCAGGCGCCGCGTATCGGGACCGCGGTACGGGCCGGATGCCTTTTTCGCCCGCGACCCGAGGATCCCGCGTGGTACCGGCGCTCATGCGGACGAGGGACTCGGGGCCGCCGCTCCGGCGCCGGCGGTGAGCCTGTCGGGCCGGGTCTCTCCCGGCACCGACGACCTCTCGCCGGGCACAGCGGCGCCGTTACGTGACGGCGCTCAGGGGGTGCCGGGAGAACAGGCGGTCCAGGAATTGGCCGCCGACCGGGCAGACCTCGATATCGCCGCGCGGCGGCTGGATCGGGCTCTCACCGAATTCACCGATTTCCGGGCCCGCGCCGTCGGCTTGACGCAGGAGGATCTGAGTTCGGCCCAGCAGCTGCCCGGCGTGGACCAGCGTCAGGACGCCGCACAGACACTGGTGTCGCTGGCCGGGGAGATGGTCACGGCCGGTTCGGCGGATGCCGAGTCGGTGGCGCCACTGCAGGGCGTGACCGCCACCGGCCTCACCGCGACACACGCCTGGGCCGTGCTGGATCGGCTCGCTCTCCTCTCCGCTCAGCAGCGGGCCGAGCCGGCACCGGCGCAACTGGAATATCTGTGCCGGACGTTCCTGTACATCCACGAGGCGCTGGTGGATACCCAGGCCAACCTGTGGCTCGGCGGTGAGATCGGGCGACTGACCGAGATTCTGGCCGATTCGGGTCCGCTCGCGGTGTCCGCGGAAACGTTCGCCGGCCTGTCCGCCGCGGGCAAGCACGCCGTCGCGAGAGCCGAGAAATACCGCGAAGTAATGACTTTCGGCAATCCGGCGGACGCCTACGGTTACGCCGGGAGAGCATTGGCCGCACCGGAAGGTGAGAGTCGCACCCTGTCGCAACCGATCGTGGTGGCCGCGGTCGTGCCCACGGGTGCCGACCCCTCGACCGGCGGCCCCGGCGTTCCCACGATCGGGGTCGCGGACGGTCTGCGCTGGCAGCTCATCACCCAACCGGCGGAGCGGTTCGCCGGGGATGCACTGCTGTACTTGCAGATACCCGCCGGGACCCGGGTTCGGTGGGATGCGGATCAGCAATACCTGGAAGTCCACGACACCCTCGAATGGGAGTCCGTGCGTTCGTTCACCGACGATGACAGTCGACCGCACACGTACGGAACCGCGCGTCGGGTGGCCGGCCCCGGAAAACTCCGGGAGGTGGAGCAGCAACCTCCGTCGGGTGGGAATCGAGGGTCGATTCCCGGTCCGGAGACCGGCTTCTCCGAGACATCCCGGGGCGCTGCCCGGAGCTCGCGGCGCGGGGGCGCGGACTGGTCGATCTGGTATGCGCACGACGACCGGCTCGGCTCGGATGCGTGGGCCGACGGTGGGGAGGTTACCGACGCCGCCTTGGTGACGGCTGCGATGGCGGGCGACGTCAGCGCCTACGAGCTGCTCTACCAGCGGTATCACCGTCAGGCCCGGCGAGTTGCGCTCCGGAACACCCGAAACGAGATGGATGCCGACGATGTCGTCTCGCTGACCTTTTCGAGATTGTCGGAAACCCTACAGCGCGGCCATCGCCCGTCAGGACCGTTCGGTCCCTATCTCGGGGGCGTCGTACGGCATATCGCCGCGGCCTTCTATACCGGCGGCCGGCTCGTATTCATCGACGAGCAGGACACGCTGGATCGGATGCAGCAGGCCGGTACCGGTATCGATGATGCCGTCGTGGATTCGGACTGGCTCGCCTCCGAGGTGGGACGTGCCTATCAGGGGCTACCCGATCGGCTCCGCGCAGTGGTCCGGTGGGTGGATCTGGAGGGCGCGACCCCGGAGGAAGTGGCTGCCCGGACCGAGCTGTCGGTCGCCGCGGTGCAACAGATGATCGACGACGCGCATCGGCTGATGCGGGGCGAGCTCGTGCAGCCGAACTCGGACCGACTGGTCACCGCGCTGCAAGCCCACGGGGCGGAACTCGCCGCGGCATTGGCGGGTGGGGGCGTGTATGTGGCGGAGATGGATGGTCTCGGTAGACGGCTCCCCACGCTGTCGGCGGCACTTCGGACCCGGCTGGATGAGTTCGCGGCGCTTGTCGACGCCCTGAGCGAGTACCAGCGGGAGCTGTTCATCCGGTGGTTCCTCGGGCAGTGGCCGGATGAGATCGCCGATATCTCGGATATCGGGAAGCCCGGGGTATTGCGTGCGCTGCGGGCAGCGGTCGGTGTCGTAGCCGACGGTTTGGGCGAGCCGGCGCAGAACGAGTCCACCGGTCGGCACAGAACACGCTGGACCCCGCCGCTGATGTACGTCAGGGCAGTGGTCGAAAGTGAACCGGAGCTGGTGACGCCGGAGATACTGTCGACCCTGACCGAAACGCAGCGCGAACAATTCGATCTCTACTTCGTGCAACGTGCGTCGTTGGTGCGGGTAGCAGCGCAGTTCCAGACGCCCAGAAAGCAGATGCGCGAGCAACTCGTCGAGATCGCCTCGTCGGTGACCGACCGACTGCCGAGCGAAGCCCGCGAGCGATTCGCGCAGACTGTCGACCTGCGCCCCGTCACGTATCGAGATGTCGCGCGGGAAGCCGGAGTAACCGTCCATGCCGTGAAGCGGGTGCTGTCCGGCCGCGGTGGTATCGCCAGGGAAACCGCGGAACATATCCGTGCCGTGGCGGAACGGTTGGGATGGCGGCGGGGTGGTATCGGCCGTGGCCGCGTCGTCGGCGCGGCGGCTCCGTCGGCCGCCGAAACGGCGTCGGCGGTTCCGGTGGTCCGGGATGCCGGGCCGACGCAGCCCTTCGAACGGCGGAGCGCGGAGCTGGTGAGTGTGCAGCGGGCGCATCCCGACGATGTGGCCCGATGTATCCCGAATCTGCTGCCGACAGAACGTCGGCTGGCGGATCTGCTCTTCCTGCAGCGATCGACGGTCGCCGAGGTGGCACAGCTGCTGGGGCGAAGCCCGGCATCGATCAACGTCGCGCAGCGTACGATCGCTCGGAATCTGGCCGGGTTGCTGGCCGGTGGTGTCTCGTTGCGCGGTTCTGCGGCTGTGCAGTTTGTCGAGCGGACCCAGGCGGAACACCCGGACGTGCCGGCGCCGTATCTGGGCGAACTATCCGGAACTCAGAGCAGGTATTTCGAGTGGTACTTCGTTCGGGGTCGCAGTGTGGAAAGAATCGCCGGGCTCAGTGGACAATCGAAGCGAGGAATCCGTACTGCGCTGAGAAAGATAGCCGAAACCCTTGCGCTTCGGGTCGACGCGGATTTCGTCGAACGATATGCGGACACTCCCAGCGCGGGATGGGTGCGTGCCGCCCGGGCCGGCGACAAGGAAGCTTTCGATCGGCTGTCCGCGCGTTACGCCCACCGCATGTTCTCGGCTGTTCTACCGAGTGCTCGGGACAGGTCCTCGGCCGAGCGAATTCTCGAGTCGGCCATCCGTCGTGCACGAGACGAATTGCATCGACTGGAACCGGGGCAGGATATCGGAGCCTGGTTCGCTACGATAGCGGTCGAGACGGCCGGGCGGGACGCTGCCCGCCGGCACGCTGCCGCGGTGCAACCGGGCGAGTGGGAACTACTCGTCGCCGAGGCGGTACAGCGGTGGGATCCCGGTGCGCTGGCACCCTTGCGCAGGCATCTGCCTCCTGGCCAGCAGACCTGTTTCGACCTGTATTTCGTCGAGGGCCTGTCCGTACCGCAGATGATGCGGGTCACCGGCACGACGTGGTCGACGGTGACCTCCCAACTGCGCCGGGCCGCGAAGAAGCTGATAGAGCAGCTACCACTCGGACTCCTGGTCGAGTACACGACCGGGGGCCGTCTGAGCCGAGCCACATTGGCGCACGTCGCCGCGGAGTCAGATGTGGTGCCGACAACTGCGGGGCGAATCATGGCCGGGAAGTCCAACGCGTCCGGGCCGACGGTGGCACGCGTGCGGACGGCCGCGGCTCGAGTCGGTTGGTCGGCTGAACGGCCGGGCGTGGTGATCACCCGGGACATCGGACGACCTTCGCCGATCCCCGTCGTGCGGACTGTGGACGGTGGTGGATATCAGCACGGCCGAGGGCGAGCGCTGCAGCGAATCCGAGCAGCGGACCGTGCGGCCGTCGAGGCCGTGACAGAACTGCTTCCGCCCAGGGTCCGAGAGGTCGCGGTCGCGTTGTTCGCGGATCACAAGTCACCCGGGCAGGTGGCATACCGGCTCCGGTACCCGCTCACCGCCATCGAGAATCTGCAGAGCAGGCTCGCACCTGCGGTGGCGGCGGCCCTGTCCAACGGACTGCTGCTCAGCGACGCGGTGGCTCTGCTGCTGATCGAGGTCGTGTGGTCCGGTGATCCCGACGCGATCTCGAGTAGGCTCGAATATCTGTCGCCGGTGCAGCGCTCCGTCCTGGGAAGCTATTTGGCTGGTCGCACCATCGAGGAGATTTCCCAGGTCCGCGACCGGAACTACCATACGGTCAAGACGCAGCTCTATCACGCCGCCCACGTACTTTCCGGTCTGCTCGATCCGGAAACTGTGCGGTACATCGCCGGTCGGGGCACGCTGCGCCGGGTGACTCGCCGAGATGTGGCCCGGGCCGCCGGGGTCGGCGAGGCAACTACGGGGCGAGTACTGTCCGGTCACAGCACATCGGACCCCGATGAGGTGCGCCGGATCCGGGCCGAGGCCGAGCGACTCGGCTGGTCGGCCGAACACCGGGGAATCGTGATCGAAACCGCTGCCGGGGTCGTGGTGGCATCTGTGCGCGAACCCTCCGCCGAGGAAGGCGCCGGTCCGGATGAGCTGCAGACTCCGGGCGAGGCGGTGGACGGAGCGCCGGCGGCCGCGGTATCCCCGATCGAGGCGGAAACGCCCAGTGCGTCCGCGAAACCCGTTGCTACCGGTGGCTCGGATCTCGATCTGGTTCGCAGTACGCCCGCCGACACGATACGACTCGCTGTCCGGAAGTTCACACCGCGCCATCGTGAGTTCGTCCGACTGAGATTCCTCGTCGATCGCCCGCTTGCCATCCGGGACATCGCGAAACGGATGGGAATGTCGGAGACGGCCGCGGGAGCTCTGCAGGACCGGCTGGTCCCGAAGATCGCTACCGCGCTGACCACCGGCGAGGTCTCCACCGTCGGGGGACGGGCGCTGGCACTGGTCAGGTCGGAGTGGGTGGACGCGCGACCCGCGTTCCGGCGGGCACTGCGGAAACTGTCGGCCGACGAGCGCAAGTGCATCGAATTGCGGATCATCCAGGAGAAGACCCGCGACCAGATGGTGGCCGCGCTCGCTGGAACAGATCGCACCCCTGCGGGGCTCGCGCAGCTGTACAAAGAGGCGGTGCGCCATCTCGCCGAGGCGCTCACCGGGTTCTCCCGGCGCCTTCCCGACGATGCGATCGAGCGGATCCAGGCAGCCGAACGCCACGACCTCCCCGGGTTCGAGCGATTCGTTCGCGAACTGAGTACCGATGCGGTGACCGACGACGAGCGGCGATATCTCGAATTGCGGTACCTGGACCGCGCCGCACCGGAAGACATCGCGATCGCGCTGGACAAGAACCCGAACGCGGTCAACCAGCTTCGGCGGCGCGCGGTGGTGAAGCTGGCGGATCTACTGGTGGCCGACCTGCTGCCCGGTCCGGCCGCCGGTAGATACACCGTTCTCGACACCGTCCGGCCTGTTACGGCGGCCGATGTCGCAGCCCTGGCCGGCGTGAGTGTGAGCACCGTGCACCGGGTGTTCAGCGGTGCGGCAACTTCACCCGAGGTCAGCTCCGCGATAGATCGGCTCGGCTTCCGCGGGCAGACCCGCAGCCGGCGATTGCGGTCGATTACCGATCCTGCCGCCCCGACGGCCGGGACCGACGACGGCCGTGCGGATTACACGCCGCCACCCGATTCGACCGGTGCGCGCGCGGCCGGTCATTTCGCCAATCTCTGCGGGCAGCTGGTGCTGGGCCGGCTGCCCTGGGTGGACTCGAGCCGGATACCCGAGGCCGTCGGCCCGCGAGGTCTGCAGGTGTCGCGAATTCTGGATATCGCCGGTGCCGACCCGGATCACGTCCGCCGGCTCGCGGTGGACCGGGAACAACCGTATGCCGGTGTCGCGGAGGCGCTGAACGCGCTTCCGGCGGACGCGCGGGAGGGCGCGTCGGCGCTGGTGTTCGTAGGCGCCGAGGAGGCCGACGAGCACGGTGTGGCCGGTCACGTGTTCCGGGTGGTGTACCAGGACGGTCGGATTCACCGAGAAGATCCGGGCCTGGAGATATTCGGCCCGCTCGACGGCACGGCCGGGCCGTGGGAACTGGAGGGTGCGAGCGGTCTCTGGATCGTTGTCTTCGATGCTGCCGGAGAATCTGTCGTGCTTCCCGGTGCTCCGGTAGCCGCCGCCGATCTCGACTTCGCGGTCGGTCTCTCGCACGATACGGCCGGTGACCAGGTCTTGTCGGTGCTCGATGCGGCCGGGAGCCAGTGGCGGCAGATGCTTCCACAAGGTGTCCAAGTGCGGCATGTGGCGAGCATGCCACCGGGGCAGGCCGGGGCTTATTCGCTGACCGAATTGGTGACTCGTGTTCTCACGACGAACGCAAGCCTGCTGACCCAGGCGGTCACGTTGGTCCACGAGAACGAGCACGGCCTGGATGCCGAAGAAATGCCCATGCCGGACCCGTTCACCATGACGCGCGGGGAGTACGTTCACGCGAAGCTGCGCTGGGAGGCGAGGGCATTCGCGCGGGAAGCGGCTTTCGTGGAGGCACTCGAGTCGTCCGGTTATGCCGTCGAAGAGGACAATCGGCACACCCTCTATACCGAGGCGAGCAACAAAGCCATCCGGGATGCCCTGCGCGCCGAACCGGATCTCTCCGAGCGGGAACAGCGGGCAATCGGCTACCGGGCCGCGGTCCGCGCTCTGGAGGTCTACCTCGCGGTTCCCGCGAAGGTCACGAAGCTGTTCGACGCACCGGCGAAGCTGGCAGAGTTCTGCGCGGCACCGGAGAAGCTGGACGAACTCGTCGCCGATGGTATGTCCGGGAAGTACGCGCGACAAGCGCGCGACAGGTTGGCGATCATGATCGCCTCCCCGGAAAAGATGCAGGAGTACCTCGAGGCGCCCGAGCAACTCGAAGGCGGTCGTTCCACGGCCGCATACCTCGGCGAACCCGGCGAGTACGTGAAGGATGCCCGCCGGATCTGGCTCGCCGCGCAAGCCGAGGAAGGACTCGCATCTCGGTATACGCCCAGCACACCCGAAAAGGGGCGCGAGATCCGGCGGTCGGCTCTGGTCCGGACTGCCGCGGAACGTGACCTCGCGGTTCTCGATCGCGCGATCGACAGGGAAACCGAGCGTCGCAGGATCCGCCCGTCCGCTCCGGAATCACCCGCCGACCAGCGCAGGCGCAACCATGCCGACCTCCTGTTCCGCGATCTGGTCGCCTGGCGTGCGATCGTGGCTCGCGATACGGCCGCCGCACAGGCCATGGCCGACGCAACCGCTGCGCGTGACGTCCTGTCCACCATGCTGCAGTACGAGCCCGGACTGCCGCTGACCGACCATGTGGCGGTGATCGGCGGCAATTGGCCACGGATGGTCGTCATCGCCGGTGAAGGCGATCACCTGCGACGACGTGACGACGCGATCGCCGCTCATCCCGAACTCGGGGACCTGGTCGATCTGGACTGCGAATTCTGGTCCGCTGCCAGCGACTGGGACGGGGTGGTGCGGGTCCATCGGGTCGGCGAACCGGAAGCCGGTCCGGAGCCGGTCCTGCCCGAAGTTCCTTGGCTGAACCTGGCCGAACGGGCCGGCGATCAGCGGATCCGGCGGGCCCGGCGATTGATGCGGGAGACGACGAACGGGCGCCGGGCCGATCGGATCCTCAGTGACAACGAGGTCGTGCTGCTGCTGGAGGCGAATGCCGACGACCGCTACTACCCGGCGAAGAACGTTCAGGTACTCGATGCCGGAAACTCCGACGCCGAACTCGCCGCCGCCCTGACCGCGTCCGCGTTCCATGTTCTGGAAGCGCGTCGATCACCGGGCGACAGTGCCGTGCGAGAGCTGCTGGAATCGGGCGGGTCGCAGTACGTGGAGTCACGGCTCGCGGAGGAGGTACAGGCGCAGGCCGAGCGTGCCGAGACCCTGCGGCAACTGCGAGAACTCGGTCACGACACCGAGCCGCCGGGGCCGTTCGAAAGTGTCTACACTGCGGCATACCGTCATGTTCTCGGCGGGGTCGGCTCGCCTTCCGAGGCGGAGAAGGCTCTCGCCCGGCAAGCGGGTGTCGCCGCGTTGCGGCCGCTGCTCGACCGCATCGGGCCTCGTCTGTCCGCACCCACCTACGCCGAGTTCTACCGGTGGGCCTGGGCCGACGCGAACGGCTACCGGCGCGCCGGTTCAGGGCCGGAAGAAGAAGCGGCGGAGGCCGGGCCGGATATCGCGTTCGACTTCGGGGTTCGGCTGCGGGAACTGGTCGCGGAGAAAGGGCGGGCCGAGGAACTCCGGGAGCGCGCGCGTGCGCGGCTGTCCGAATTGTCGGACGAAGAGCTGGCGGCACTCACCCCGGCGTCCGGTGCGCTGGAACTACTCCGCCGGTCCACTGAACCGCGTGCCCGCGTTCAGGTCTCCGCGCTCGAGGAGTACCACAGGTGGGCCAGCCGCATCGATATGCTCGCAGCCGCGATCGACACCTACGAGCGAGCCTCCTCCCAGGGGCCCGTCCTCGAGATGCTCGCCTTCGAACGCTCCATCGATCCCGCGCATTTGGCGCCGGGATCGCCGCTGGTGAAACAATTGTCCGGCGAGCGGGACGCGGCGTGGGACGGACTGGCCCGGTTCCTGGGTATCGAACGAGAACGGCTGACCCCGGATCAGGTGCACAATCTGCTGGGGCAGGCGCAGCAACAGCAGTCCGCGCCGTTGTCGCCCGACGATCCGCGACGGTTCCTCTTCGCCGACCGGACGGCCGAGATGTGCGCGCGGGTCATGGCGGTGGATCCGATCGTCCGCGCTGTCGAATCGCTGGCCGAGCTCCGCACACAGGCAGCAGATCTCGATGCCCGGGCCCATCCAGACGCCGGGCATCCGGTGGATCCCGCCGCTCGGATCGGTGAAGCTCTCTCCCAAGTGCCCGGCCTCGGCGACGAATCCAGGGCGGCCGTGACGGCGGTGCTCGGCGCGGCGCTGGAACGCCCGGGTGCGTGCCTCTGGCCGGTCGAACCGCTGGGGGCCGAGCATCGGATCCAGGTCCGCGACGTGGACGGCAGCAGATTGCTCGATATCCGGATGGCGCCGGACACCACCACGGTCCAGCTGTCCCTGCAGCGTAATCGGCCCGACCGTGTCCTGTTCGCCCAGACACTGGTCCCCCGGATGCTGACCGGATGGCCCGATCAGCAGACCGATCGGGTATTCGCGCAGATCGTCGAGCGGTTCGCCGGGATGAACCGGCCCGACGCCGCGCGGCTGATCGGCGCCGACGGTACGTTCACCGCGGAGCTCTCCGGTACCCGTGGATCGCGTGCCCTCGATGTCACCGTCTCGGGTGACGCCGGAAGTCTCGCCCTCTACTTCGACGAGGAACCTGCTGCTCGCTCCAGCGCACCGCGGCGTTCGGACGGTGCGGTCGCGTCCGGATCCACTTACGGCACTGCAGATTCTCCCGTTTCGGCCGGTCCCGAGCGCGCCGCGGACTCCGATCCGCCCACCGTCGAACACAATGCGCCGCAACGGGAATCCGCCGATCCGGCGGTCGAAGCTCTCCCCGAGTGGATCGGCGATCGGGCGACCGCGGCCTGGGTGGATATCGACACCCACACCGGGCACAGCGGCCTCTTCAACTGTGGTCCGCTGGTGCAATGGTTCGTCCGGGATGCCGTCGGTGGCGCCGCGGCGGCGGCCATGAACCCGGTGGCGGTGGACGATCCGCTGATCGCGATGGCCGGTATCCACAAACTCGACCTCGTCGCCGGGTTGCGCACCGGATGGGCCGAGCAGCCGATCGGCGCCGGTGCCGCCGGTCTCGCCGCGATGGTGGCACAGGTGCACCACTCCGGCGGAACTCTGGTGGGTGCAGTGGATCCGCCGGGCAGCGGTCTCGGCCACTGCTTCGCTGTGACCGCCGTGACCGCGGAATTCGCGGCGATATTGAACGCGTTGCCGGTGGCGCTACGTGGCGAGGCCGAAGTGCGGAGCGGGGAATTGGTCGTCTTCGACAATGCGGCGGGTGGACTCCTCCGGGGCCAGGCGATCTACGACTGGGTCGTTTCCGGCTGGACCGGTTCCGCGGACGTCCATGTGGCCGGGTTCGACGCGCAGGGGGTGGCGCACGAGGAATTCGTGCTCGAGGAGCAGGTGCGGCGCGGACCGGTCGGCCGGCTGGGTGCACTGCAGCGTCGTGTGCGGACGCAGCCGTGGGGTGAGCGCACCGGTTCTCAGCAGGAACTCGATCGGGCGGGGGCGGAGCTGGCTGCTCTGCTGGGCATCGGGGTCGAGGGTGTGCAACGCGAACACCTGCAAGAAGCCCTGCAGTTGCTGCGCCAGGAGTTCGACTACCTGGACGACGACGGATGGGCCCGGGCGGCGGCGGGGCGCGCGCCGCGGCTGCTGCCCCGACTGCTCGGCCGCTTCTTGACGGATCGGCAGGCACTGGAAACCACTGTCTCCGACCCGTGGAAGCGGCAGTTCAAAGCAGGGCGGCTCCATGGAAATTTCGCCGATAAGGTGGCCGATGCCCTGGATACCCCGGAAGACGGCTTCGCCAACCGTTCCGCTCCGGGGCAGCGGCCGGACATGCGACGGCTGGCGCGGCTGTCCGGTGATCCGGCGTTCGGTGAACTCGCCGAAGCCGTCGACTCGTATCAGGATCTCGCCGATGGTCTGTCGGCGTCGACCCCCACCCACTTGCACCGGCGGCACTCGACCGATGTCGAAGGCTTCGGCCAACTCGACGACTCGGCTGCCCGAGCCGTGATCGGAACGGCGCACGATCTGTTGGAGCGGTTCCCGGTTTCGGTGGCCGGGATCACGGTTACACGTCGCACTGGTGAGCCGGCACTGGACGACGACACCGTTTCTTGCGTTGCCGACGCGCAATGCGACGGATACGAGATCGGCTCGACGCGGCTGAGGTTGACGATCCCTGCCGGGCGCAGCGTCACCGATGACGAAGTACGTGCGGCTGTCGTCGCGGGAATCGGGAAGGCGTTGGTGGTCGCCGGACGCTGGCGTGCCGAGCTCCACGCACCGCAGGTGTTGCGTGAGCACTACCGCGATACGCACGGCGACCCGGAGAGCGCGCAGTTCACGGCGTGGCTTCGCGGGCAGTTCCCGGCGTCCTGCTTCTACGGTGACACGTTCCTGCCCGGCCCCGCGCTCGTATCCTCCTTCGCTGGTGTGTATCGCGATATGGCCGGTCTTCCCACCGATGCGGGTGCTTCGATATCCGAAGGAGCACGCGTTCTCTACGAACTCCTGGTGACGCTCGCCGAAAAAACGGACTTCAGCAGGGACCGCGCCCTGCGCGCTCCGGAGACCGATCAGGAGCTGGCCGATCACCGCGCGAAACTGGCGGCGCTGCAGCAGCTCGAAGTGCGCCTGGGGCGTTCACTTCGCTACCAGGATCTCCTGATGGCCGAGGTCGATCTCGAGACAGTGCTGGAGCTCGTCGACGAAACGCTGCGTCACTACGAAGAGGTGGGCGGTACCGATCTGGTGGAGTTCCGGGTGGCGCCGGACTCGTCTCCGTCCTATGCGTTGGTGACCCCCGCACCCGATGGTGTGGTGCTCGTCCTGAACGAGAGATGGGCGATCAACCGGGAGTACCTCGAGATATCGAACAAGATCTCCGTCGACGAGGATTTCCACCCACCGTTTCGCGGTTCGGCCTGGCGGGCCCTCTTCGCACACGAATTGACCCATGTCGCCCAGTGGTACGCGGCCCGAGCGCTCGTACCCGATCCCGCCGCACGGCTGGATACCGACGTGCTGCGGCGGTACCAGGCCGAGGAATGGCGAAAGGTGCTGCCGCAGCTGGAGGAGCTGTTCGCCGGAAGCAATCGCCCCGAGGATTCCGGCGGGCTGGTCGCCTGGCTGCGGGAGGTGCTCTCCGGATACAGCTTCAAGGCGGACGGCACACCCAATTTCGGCGAAGCGTTCGCCGAGGCCCGTTCGGCGGTATTGCACGGCCTGCGTCCACATCGGGCCGAGCAGATCCTGCATGCGCACCAGGTGAAATCGGCGCGGGCGGAAACAGAACGCAGACGTCGCCGCGGCGAGCAGCCGGTCGCCTTCGATCCGGACGCCGCGTCGCCGGTATCCGGTCAACGATCGATGCCCTCCAGTGACGAGCCCGCAGCTCCGGAAGCACCCACCGCCGACGCGGGGGAGCCGACGGGCCCCCGACCGGGGCTCGCCGCGCTCGGGCCGGAAACCTTCGCGAGAGTGGAGGCCGCCAAACGGGAGCTGGCCGCGCTACCCGGCTATGAGTACATCGCCGATCTGCCCATGCCCGAACCCGGGGACACCTTCGGTGCCGACTGGATCGGTAACCGGGGGAAATGGCTCACTGCGCTGCAGGACGGAAAATTCGACGAACTGGGTGACATCGAACTCACCGAGAAGGATTTCGTCGAACTCCACCGGATCGTCGAGCGCTTTCCCGTCTACATGACGCTCGCGTTGATCGTCGCGGCCGGACTGTCGGTCGATCAGCTGCTGAACATCCGCAAAATGGGCTGGGGGCAGCTGTTCGTCAAGCAGACGAAGATCACGAGCGACGGTGAGACGATCGACCTCTGGAAATTCCGGACCATGCGGAAGGGCAACCCGCTGGAACCGAGTAGCCGGAAAATCGAGGACAAGACGACCCGGGTCTCGCGATTCGCGCGCGATACCTCCCTCGACGAGCTGCCGCAGCTGCTGGCGATCGCGACCGGCACGATGCAGTACTTCTCCGGCCGCCCGCTCCTGCCCGAGGACCACGAGCGGATGAAAGCCGTACTCACTGCCGAAGAGTACGAATTCTGGGTCAACCATCAGAAGGACGATCTGTGGTCGGCACTGCATTTCCCGGGCTGCCGGGCGCACGAACCCGACAGCGAAACATATCTGCGGGCGCGGTATCTCGCCGCCTATATCTGGTCGGAAATCGGCAGTAGAGCGGCCCAGGAATACATGATGAAGGTCGTCGATCGGTACCTGGCGAGCGTCGTGGCACAGCAGGCACCGAATCTGCTGATCGGTACGGCCGAGGACATCCTCCGCGGTATGGCCGACCTCCTGCCCGGTAACTCGGGGCAACAGTTCCTGGACGGAGCCGATAGTGTGGCCGGTGGTCCGGTCAGGCGGATCGTAGAGACGGTGCGGGACACCGCGAACCGTATTTCGAACCGCGTCTATCCGATCCCCGGCGGGCCCCAACCAGTCGGTTTCGAACGGCGGAAGATGCTCGCCGCGATCGACTTCGTCGAGGGCGAAATCGCCGAACCGGGCGCTGTGGCGACACCGGGGCCGGTGGCCGTGCCGCCGCCCGCGCGGACCCCGTGGAGCCGCGGCCGCGCACGGACCCGGCAGCTGAACGACTGCGTGGCGAGCGCCGCACGGTTCCTCTGGGCCCTGGGCAACGACCGGGCGGCCGCTCCCGCCGCCGGGGCCAAGAACTGGCGCGCGTTGCAGACCGCCATCGGCGCAAAACTCCAACCGGTGCCCCTTGTCCGGTCCACGGCGGGCGCCGACCCGCTCCGGTTCGTCGCCGACGCCGTGGCAGATCCGGCCAACGCGCTCGATTCCGCTGTCGTGCTCGTGGACGACGGCGAGCGTATGCACACCTACGTGATCACGAATATCGCGGGTACGGCCTTCATCCACGATACGAATATCGGCCGGGCGGATACGGAAACCGATCCGGAGGAGGATCTCATTCCGCGGGTGCGGTCGGTAGACGATTGGGAACAGCCCTGGACTCGAGTCCAGCGCGCCCACGTCGCCTATTTCACCACCGATGAAGCCGGCGGGCTCGAGGATGTCCATCGCGATACTGCGTGGAACACCGAGTGGGCGCCGCCGCGGGACGGGGAGATCAGCGGGCCGCCCACGGATCCGGACGAGCCCGCCCCGGACGAGCCGGTCGCCGAACAGGAAGTTTCCGAGGAGCTCCCCGGGACTCGGGACCGCATGCCGAACCCGGGGACGACCGAATCCGGCCGGCCCACCGTGCGGGAGACGACAGCGGAAAGCCGTGACCGTCCGGGAACATCGACGCCGCAGCCCACCGTCGGCCCAGCCGAACTCGCCGTCGAACCGGAACCGGCGGCTCCGAACTCGTCCCTGCCGGCGGATCCGCCGCTCACCGCCGCGGAGACCGCCGGTGCTCGCCGCGCTGTGGCGAAACTGCGCGACCACTTCGGACCCCGCGCCCGTCCGGAATCGCTGATGTCCCGCGTCGATCCCGGCGCTGTCGTGACCGGGGCCCGGGCGCGCGCGGTAGCCAACGCGGGCTGGTGGCATGCGCTGACTCCGGCCGAACAGCAGGGCTTTCTCCGGATGTTTCCGCATTTGACGGGGAACTCCGACGGTATCCCCTATCGGGTGCGCGACCGGGCCAATCGTCTCTATGTCACCCGTGAGCTGGAACGGTTCCTGCGTCGCAAACCGCCACAGGGCTGGCGCAGTCACGAACTGACCACCGAAGAACGGATCCGGCTGCGCAATCTGCTGGAGACGCGTAACCAGCTGGCTCGAATCGAACGCGAATCCCGGGCGGTCGGTGTGGAGACCGTTCAGCTGATCGTCTTCGACCCGGGTGCCTACGGGGGCAACGGCAGGATCGCGATATCGCACGGTGACGCCGACGCCGCGCAGATGGTCACCCGTCACATCGGCGGTGTCGGCGCCCGCCTGCGCGCGGTCCACAACCGTTCGACATTCGTTCTGGCTCAGCTCGAGACGGCGATGCGACTGAATCCCGGGGTCCCCATGGCCGCAATCAACGATATCGGTTACCGGCATCCGACCACGGCTTCCGAGATCGGGAATCCGCTGCTGGCCGAGGTCGGCGGGTATGTGGTGACCCGGGATCTGGTTGCCTACAACGCGACTCGGGAGGCGCAGGCCGCGCTCCCCGGCGGGGTTCCGGTACCGGAGTTGCACACGCTCACCGGCCACAGTTTCGGATCGACCACAGTCTGCTACGCCGGGCGAGGCGGGGCCCTGGCGAACGAGATAGATCAGATCATCCTGTCGGGATCACCGGGTGCGGGCCCGATCACCCATGCCGGACAGTTCGGCATCGGCGAGGAGAACGTGTATGTCATGGCGGCCTATCGCGACCTGATCACCTGGCTCGGCGCCGAACATCCGGGTAAGGCGGGACGGCTGTTCAATCGTGGTCTGGGCCCCGACCCGGCGGTCGCGGCATGGGGTGGGCGCCGTGTCAAGGTGATGCCGCCGGATCTCCCCGAATTCCATGGAATCAAAAGCCTCAAGGCCGTGCACCAGGGCTACAACGCCTACGCCGATCCCACCGCCCGCATCCCGGCGGTGTCCTTGCTCAACTTCGGGCTGATCACCGTCGGCCGCGGCAACGAAACAGTCCCGGCTACGCCGCGCGGCGATTCGCCGGCCCGCTGGCGGCGTTTCGCCAGCGTGCCCATCGATCCGGAGCGGCCCCGCCGCGCGGGTGGCGGCAGGGTCGATCCGCCACCCGGGCAGTCGCCGGCGCAGACCGGTTTCGATATCCGTCAGGCGGCGGACCTGCCTGTGCGCCGCGTCCGCGGGCGGGCGTTCACCCGCGAACCCGGCCATGTCGGGCCGGAGCTCGCCTTCCGTCATCACCCGGACGACCCGGATCCCGAATCGTGGGGTGCCGGGACCGAATCGTCGGCCGACCGCGGTCGGGACACAGCGGGTACGCCGTGGTCCGACCCGAAGACCGGGGTCGCCGAGGGGTTGCGCGGGGCGCCGGATTCCGGGGACGACAGCGATGAGTCGGCGTGGGTGGTGGCACCCGGAGCACGCGACAGGCTGGTCGACGATGAACCGTTGTTCGTCGCGGACCCGCAGGATCCGGTGGAGGAGGACGAATTCCGGATCGCCGACGATGCGCAGTTGCGGTCTCATCCGGACCTGGCCGGGTTGCGGCCGGCCGCGGAATATCGGGTGCGGGGGACGTCGGAAGGTATCGAGATGTCATCGGAAGCCGCGGCGGTATTGCGCAGGCTCGCCGTGACGCACGGCGAGCAGCACTACGGGAACAACAATCGTGTTCACCTGATCGGCGATTACGCGGTGCGCGAGCGGAGAGGCGAGGCGGAATACGCCGGGAATTCGCTGGTCGCCGACTATCAATTGTGGCCGCACGAGTACCGCACCGTCGAAGCCATGGTGCGGACGGCCGTCCGGCTGGAGCTTCCCCACCTGATCGCCCGGCTGCCGCAGATCCTGTACGTGGAGACCGACGAGGCCGGCAATGCGGTGTTCGAGATACACCGTCGGATCGACGGGCAGCCGGTGAGCAGACTGAATCTTCCGGAAGTCAGATCTCTGCTCGCGGACCTGGCACCGGTCTTCAAGGAAATACCTGTTCCCCAGGAACTCTTGCCGTTGCCCGAGGGCTATCCGGCATCCGGGGATTCGGCGGGCTTCTTCATGATGCTGGTCGATCACCTGGAGACCCAGTATCAGGTGGCTCGGCGCGACGCGCTGATCGGTCCACTGTTGCGCCAGCTCGGACTTCCGGATTCGTTGTCTGCGGAGCTCTCCACATTCGCCGCCCAGGTGCGGTCTCAGCCTTTCCGGCTGTTGCACGCCGATATCACCAGCGCGAATATTCTCGGCCTCGGCGAAGATGCCGCGGTACTGCTCGATTTCGGCCTCGCCTTGTACGGTCCGCCCGATTTCGAATCGGCAATACTTTTCCACCGTGATTTCAGCAATGCCGCCGAAGACCGCAGTGTCCCTGCCGCACTCCGGCCGTACGTCACTCTGCTCGACGCTCTCCGGGTCTTCAACGATCTCGTGCGCCTCGGCCAACAGACGGAGATTCGCGTTCTCGACCCCGCTCGGGCACAGGTGACTGCGTACTATCTGTCGAGTGCGCTGCCGAGGGCCGAAGTTCTCTGGGGCAAAGACGGCTTCACCGTCGCGAAGGCCCTGGGATTCATCAAGCGAATCCTGCAGATAGTCCAGGACCTCGCCTCCGAGCGTCCGCTGTACGTGACGGACGCCGCCGCTACCGAGCCTCCGCTGTACGTGACGGACGAGGCCGCTTCGCTCCTGCGACCCGATTCCGCGGCAGATCCCGAGGCGTAGCGGCAGGCCTCGCGGCCGGACGAGTACCGCGGGTTGCAGTTCGAATACGAAATGACCGGTACCGGTCGGTTTGTCCGGAACGGACATTCGTCTCGAGTAGTCTCCCCGGCGTTCCGGAGGCGTCGGCAGAGCTGCCTCCGCAACGCCGCATCCGCCTGTACATCTGGAGTGACACTGTTGTTTTCGTCGCCGCCCGACCCTCGGTCCACGGAATTCCCGCTGATCCACGGCTCACCACAGAGTACCGATGAGCCGCGGGTTCCGTTCTACGCCGCGGAGATCGCTCAGGCACCGCACGACTTCTATCGCGAAATGCGCCGTCGATACGGTGCGTTGGTGCCGGTGGAGCTGGCGCCCGGGGTCCCGGCGACACTTGTCGTCGGCTATCACACTGCCGTGCGCATCCTCAACGACCCCGAGCACTTCCCAGCGGATTCCCGTATCTGGCAGCGAGATATCCCGCGCGATTGCCCCGTCCTACCGCTCCTGGAATGGCGCCCCTCGGCTGTCCGGAACTCCGGCTCTGTGCACGCTCGTTACCGGCAGGCGACTGTCGCCGGGGTGACCGGGGTCGATCTGTTCTCGATCCACACCCGAGTGGAAAGGATCGCCGTGCCGCTCATCAATGCTTTCTGCAGTACAGGTTCGGCGGAACTCGTCGGGCAGTACGCGTTTCCGCTGACGTTCGCGCTCATCAACGACATTCTGGGTTGTCCATCCGAGATCGGTCGACGCGCCGCCGCGGGAATGGCGGCAATGGTGGAGGGCACGGGAGCGGGCGCCGGCGAGGGCGGTGCCGACCTGGAACAGGCCATGGCCGATCTGGTGAGCCTGAAAAGGACCGAACCCGGCCCGGACATCGTCACCCGGATGGTGCGGGACCCGGCGAACCTCGACGACGAGGAGATGATGCACAACCTACTCAGCTTCTACGGAGCAGGGATCGAACCGCTGCAGAACCTGATCGTCAATACGCTCCGGCTGATACTCACCGACGAGCGTTTCGCCGGCGGCATCATCGGCGGGAGCCTGTCCACCCGGGACGCTGTGGACGAGGTGCTGTTCACCGATCCGCCGGTGGCGAACTACGCGGTCTCGTTCCCCCGCCAGCCGGTTCTGATCGACGGCGTCTGGCTGCCTGCCCATCGGCCGGTGATGATCAGCCTTGCCGCCTGCAACAACGATCCGGCCATCGATACCGGGGCGTACACCGACAACCGGGCCCACCTCGCGTGGAGCATCGGAGCGCATATGTGCCCGGCGAAAGAGGTGGCCTACCTGGTTGCGCAAGAGGCGATCGACCAGCTGCTCGACGCACTGCCCGAGCTGCGACTCGCCGTACCGGCCGAGGAGCTGACCTGGCGTCCGGGCCCTTTCCAACGTGCGCTGACTGCATTGCCGGTGGCATTTCCCGAATCCGCGCCGCTGGCGATCTAGTCGCTCGTCCGGATCGGCTGCCGCCGTTGATCCGGATGCCGGTTCGACCGGATGCCGGCCGACTGCCACCGAAGCCTGCGACTTTCTCAACCGATATCTCCGAACGAATGTCGGGCGCAGAGCATTCGGTGGCATTCGCCTATGCCCGACCGGCGGTCGAGGCCGGGAGCGCGTACACAGCAGCGATCACGGCCGGCCGGTGGCGAACGCCTCCACCGCGCCGAGGAACTCCGGGCCACCGACAATGTATCCGCCGACGGTTCCACCGATCAACACGCCCGCAGGGATACTGATCCCCCAGATGAGGGGCAGGCATGCTCCGAGGAGGCCGCCCACGATGGCGCCGCCGACGACGCCGGGCATGTTCTTGTCGATCTGCTGCTTCAGCCGGTCGTAGGAGCTGATGTCGCGCAGCTCCGCGATATCTTCCGCTGTCGGGGTGGGTGTCAGCCGCAGAGTCCGGCCGTCCGCGCCGATATGCTGTGCCATCGCGATGGAGCGCTCACCGATGGTGAACTGTTGCGGCACTTCGGTTACCGCCACGCCGTCGGCGGATTCGAGCGTCACCGCACCGTTGCGCGTGATCCGGAACTCGCCGTTCGCGACGGTGGTCACAACGGCCCCGTCGACCGGCGAAACGGTGACCCGGTAGTCGATTCCGTGATCCACACCGGAAATCGTGTCCGCCGCGGTCATCACGGCCGGCTGCTGCGTAGCGGACGGCGCCGCCTGGGCGGTCGCCGCGGTGACGCACACGGCCGAGACGGCCAGGACGGCTGCAGCAGTGACTATCTCGAACTTCATTCTTCGAACCCTCCACTCAGCTGCCCCGGTTGGGCGGACCGAGTCAGACCTTATGTGGTGCCGAACTCGATGGTGGGTACGCCACACCCGCGGAGGTCATACGTTGCCTGCCGAAGGTGCAGGGGACGCCGCCCGAGTTCGCGCGCCGGTGGCCCGACGTGGATTCTCCGAAGATGGCGCGATGCCCGCGTGCGGTGTCCATGTACTCCCGGACCCGGTGGATCAGACCGTCCCGCAACTCGAATACGGAGCAGTAGTCGTTGATATAGCGGTTGCCGTTCGCGAGCGTGGCGCTCATCGTCTCTTCCACGATCACCCGGTCGCCTTCGGCGTAGAAACCGTGGAACTCGACATCGACCTCGCTCACGAACAGTCGCCCGAAGTCGTGGGCGAGAATTGCGTGATGGCCTCTCTGCCGATTATGTGGCCGGGCCCGGCGAGAGCTACCGCGGTCGCGTTACCCTCCGGTGCTCGCCATTCCGCGTCGGCGGTGAAGCCCGGTGCGATCTGCTCGGCATCATGACTCGCGAATGCCCGCCAGGCAGCACGGACGATGGTTCGATTGTCTGTCACCGGCGTGCATACAGCGGTGCTCACCGACATGACCGGTGCCAGGCCGGAGGCACCGGCCCGCAGGCGGTGTGCGGTATCGGTTGTGCGAGATCTGTGATACAGACTTGCCATTGGTCTGGCCTCAGATTCGGTGCTCGACCACCACACAGGTGAAACCTGTCCGCCCCAACCCGAAGTGGCTCAATGACCTCTTGGTCGTGCAGCGGGCCCAATGCTCAGCCGCCGTTGGCCGTGTCGTCGCGGTTCGCACTCTCCGAAAAGGCTTTTCGAGTAGATGAGTCCGCTGCCGCTCAGCGGAAGCCAGCTCAGCGTGGCGGTGGTGTCGATGGTGGTCCGTTGCTGCTGTGTCCTGGTGCTGGTT
>NZ_JBSFDZ010000008.1:143771-205615 GCF_053594175.1 Nocardia sp. NPDC001965 | reverse complement strand
CTGGTGTGTTGCTGTGGTTGGAGCCTGGCGGTGGTGTTGATGGTGGTCCGTTGCTGCTGTGTCCTGGTGCTGGTGGTGTGTTGCTGTGGTTGGAGCCTGGCGGTGGTGTTGATGGTGGTCCGTTGCTGCTGTGTCCTGGTGCTGGTGGTGTGTTGCTGTGGTTGGAGCCGGGCGGTGGTGTTGATGGTGGTCCGTTGCTGCCGTGCCCCGGTGCCGGTGCCGGTGCCGGTGGGGGTGGTGGCGGTGGTGGTGGCGGTGGCGGTGGGGGCAATCCGGGCGGCCCTGGTGTGCCTCCGCCTCCGGGAAGTGGATTGGGCGCGGGCGGAAAGAGATTCCCTGCCGAGCTCTGAGCGGGGGCGCCTCCTCCCATACAGCGGCTGTATGCCTCGGACATCATCGCCGCTGCCGCAGCCTTCGTGCTTTCCCACGATTTTTCGGCCGCTTTGACGCCCTCGCTCTTGGTGTCTCCCGAGTTCGTCTCTTGCCTCATGCTTGTCTAGCGATCTGGGGTCATCGCGCACTGATCTGTGGCCGGGATCGGCTCGACCGGCGGTTCGACGATGGAACAGACCACTGCGGCCGAGCCGACATACGGCGGCGACCAGCTCGGATCTGGGGAGTCAGCGAAGAAGGTCCAGATCAGGTAGCCCCAGATCAGACCGATGATTGCGAACACAATGACTGCGATGACAGCGGCGAGGACCTTCGCGATCTTGGGCAGCTCCTTCGCCTTGACCACCGCTCCGGTGGTGTAGTTTTCAACCCTCATGGCGCAGAACGTGCCGTTTCGGACTTTTCCGTGAGCACGAACAAGATCACCGTTGTGCAGGGAGCCCTCGATCGAGGGGGCACGCATCTCGACGGGTACGAACAGCACCCGGACGCCTGAGTTATCGTATTGCCCGAGTCGAAAGCTCCAGATCGACTCGGTCTGGGTTCTGCCGTTTTCCACTCGCATCCCTATGTCTTCGACACGACCTTCGACAGTGCGCACATCACTCAGGTCAGCCATCTTGGCCGTTTGCGGGATTGCAGGCCCGCCCCGGTGGGCCGAGGGCGCGGAAGTCGGAGGCCGGCTGTCGAAGGTCCCGGCCGAACGAGAATATCGACTGCTATCCGCAGGTCGGTCGGGAGGGCGCCAGCTCGCCCCGGAGCGGCCGAATGCTGTCAGCGCCGTCCCACACGCACTGCAAAAGCGACTACCTGGTGGATTCGCTGTTCCACAGCTCGTACAAGTGAACTCGGTCATGGTGTTCTCGCCTGTGTCCGCAAGCAGACGCCATCGCTGTTCCGAGTGGGATACGCGGATGTATCGCCTGACGTCATGGGCTGTCCTCAGGGCGTGCTCGAGGTCGATTGGCTCGGTGTCGCTGTGCTGCCTTGTGATGACGTTGGTGCGGTAGACCCGCTTGCGCTGGGTGCTGGGGCGGTGGGCGTGGTTGTGCTACCGCTGGGTGCTGGGGCGGTGGATGTGGTCGTGCAGGGCCCAGGGGCTCCACCTGGAGTTGAGGTAGACGGTGCGGCACCGCTCCCGTCTGCCCTGTTGAACTCGGCTTGTTTGGCTTCAGCAGCGGCCATCCCCGACGAGAGGGCCGATGCCCCGAGGATTATCCCGCCCGCGACAGCGGCTGCACCTGCTGCGGGTGCGACGAACGATCCTGCGGTGACAGTCCCTCCCGCAGCGATACTTTCCCCTGTTGCCGTGATTCCGGCGGTGAGTCCCGCTACTCCGGCGGCGGCGACTCCTGCGCCCACCAGCGCCGGAATCGCATTGTCGGGCGCCGCCCCGACGCCCGAGGTGTTCGGGGCCAGGCTCGCGTTGGGGGTTGTTCCGGTGGTGGAGGTTCCTCCGGTGGTGCCTGCCGACATTCCGCCTGCTGGTGCGGGTGCCGTCGGGGTGGTGGTTGCGTTGGGAGTCGGTCCGGTGGTGGAGGTTCCTCCGGTGGTGCCTGCCGACATTCCGCCGGTCGGTGCGCTTGTCGTCGGCGCGGCGGGGGTGGGTGTCGGGGTGTGGGATGCGTTGGGGGTCGTTCCGGTGGTGGAGGTTCCTCCGGTGGTGCCTGCCGACATTCCGCCTGCTGGTGCGGGTGCCGTCGGGGTGGTGGTTGCGTTGGGGGTTGTACCGGTGGTGGAGGTTCCTCCGGTGGTGCCTGCCGACATTCCGCCGGATTCTGATGTCGATCTCGGATCGGAGCTCATGGCGGCATCGCTGCCGCTTTTTCCGGCTGTGCTGTAGCCGCCCTGTCCGGTGCTCGCGGACATGCCGCCCTGTTGGTCGCGAGATGTTCCGTCGTTCGATGCCATCGTTAGCTCTCCTGTGTCTGGTTCGAGGTGGTGATCGGCCAGCCGGCTGCCGCCAGCGCGTCGGCAACGACCGTCGCGTGGTAGCTGGGATGGTCGGAGTCGCAACGCAGTAGTTGGGCGGCGCAGGCAACCGCACGCCAGCGGGCGGTGTTGAGAGTGCTGGAGCCCTCTGGCGCAGCACTCGACATCTCGGTGACATCGGCTGCGAGGTCGGCGGCCACGTCGATCAATCGTTCTTTGGTGGGCGGCCCGGAATCAGCAGCGGCCAGGTGGCGGGGGGCGGTGCGGGTATCGACAAGAGCATGCAGGTACGGGCATCGTCCGTCCTCGCACACGATCCCACAGAGCGGGAACGGGTCGAATGTCCGGGCGTGCAGCCGGGCGGCGGTGGTGATGAGGTCATTACGAGCGGAAGTGGCTCCGAGCCACTGCGCTTCCGTTCCCGACCGCTCGCCGACTACCGTGCGAATGAGCGCCTCGAGGCGCATCACATCAGGGACAGGCCAACCCCGCTGCGTTGCTCGCCGCGCCGTCACACCCGCCAAGGCGTGGAGCGCGAAGCTGTGTACGCGATCACCGATGCCCGGCGGGTCATCGCCGTCCTCGGTAGCGGGCCGAGCGGGAGCCCGCGCTACGCGAGCCGAGACGAACACCCGGACATCGGGCCATACGACATCGAGCCCGTCCGGGTGCTCGAGCATGGTCTGCCACAGGCGGGTCGCCAGCAACCTGGCATCTTGCCGGTCGGTGAGCTGCGTTGCCTCCCGACACGCTCTCTGGTCATGGCAGGCACCCTGGCAGGCAGTGCTGGCGGCGAACCAACGGCCGACCGTCGGCTCATTGCGCCATATCCGCATGGCCGCCGCGACGGCGTCGTCGTCGACTGCCGCTGTTTCGGACAGATCCTTCGCCCGGGGCACCTGCACGATGACGGGCGTGTGGTCACCTTCGCTGAAGACGGCAGCTCTCCCAGGAGGAAACACCGAGAGCGCGGCTGCCTGCTCCTTGTCCATTGCCATGGCCGTCGCCATGGCTGCTCGGTCGTCTCCGGAGACCAGACGATGGACAACCTTGAGGTTCGTGTTCTTGATGACGTCGGGGGCAAGGCGCACCGGCACTTGGTCCGCGACGACGATGCCTTGTCCGTATGCGCGCACTTCGGACAGGATCTGGCCGAAGGTGTCGACGAATGCTCCCTCGGGGTCGGCATGCCAGGCGTCGGTCAGCTTGCGCTCGGAGCCGAGCAGGCGGTGCGCTTCTTCCACCACGACGATATGGCGGAGGATGCCCGGCTGGGGCGGTGGTCGACCTTCCTTGGCTGCGGCGGCCAGAGCGGCCGCGTTCTCCGCCCGCCGGTGCTCGTACAGACGGGTCAGTAACAGACCCATCAAGAAAGCTTTGTCCGCATCGTCACCGATCCCCTCCAGTTCGATCACCGTCGGCCGACGCAAGATTTCGCCCATCGGAATGGATCGCTCCACATCCAGCATCAGTCCCCGCGCACCTCGCCGCAGCGCGTTCAAACGGGTGGTGAGAGACGCGGTGATCTCCTGGGTCGATTCACTCTTGTACCCGAGCTCGGGCACAACGCGTTCTACTGAGGCCACGAGATCGCTGAGCCGCGGCGCGACCGGCGAACCGGTTGCGTCGCCGGGCGGTTGGGCACTGGACCCGAAATCCCAGCCACGTTCGGCATACAGATCGACGAGGCAGTGTTCGAGGACCTGCGGCAGCGGAATCCACAGCGCGAAACTCGCGGTGAACACGGATTTCAGAAGATCCAGATGGGTCGAGACGTCGACGCCGGGTGCTACTTCGAACGGATTGAGCCGCAGCGGCGCCACCTCCTCGCGGCCGACCGTGAACACCCTGAGGTCGGCGCCGAGGGACCGGTGTGCGAGAAGTTCGCGGTACTCGGTTTTCGCCGGTTCGATCACGAGGAACGGTATGCCGGCGGCTGCCGCCTGCGTCAGGACGTGCATCAGGGTGTTGGTCTTGCCCGAACCGGTGAGACCGGCTATGAACGTGTGGCGAGTCAGTTGGTCGAGCCCGACCCGATACGGCAGACCCGTCGTCCGCCGCTGCACCATCACTTCACCCACGTCGACAGCCCGCCGACCGGTCTCGGGGGAGGGCCGCGACAGTGCGAACAACGGTGCCGGCCGCACAGCAAAACCTGGGGTGTCATAGCGAGGCAGATGGGCGAACGAAGCCAGTTGCCTTGTGTCGAGCAGAGTTTGGTTCAGAAACGGGTGATGCCATGCCCGTGGCCCGGGCTTCACCGGCGCATACGGCAT
Source organism: Nocardia sp. NPDC001965 (assembly GCF_053594175.1). Classification (NCBI taxonomy): domain Bacteria; kingdom Bacillati; phylum Actinomycetota; class Actinomycetes; order Mycobacteriales; family Nocardiaceae; genus Nocardia; species Nocardia sp. NPDC001965. The sequence continues at coordinate 201,014 of NZ_JBSFDZ010000008.1, read as the reverse complement.
TGCCCAACTCGCCGCGAGATGGGTGGCGTGCATGTTGAGCGCGGTGCGCAGCGGGGTCAGCACCGACTTTGCCTCGGCGAACGTTGCTTGCCATGCCGCCGACAGGCGCAGCCAGCTCGACTCCTCACCCAGGAGGTAGACAGCTGTTCGCCATCCACCGTTGGCGAGTGCCCGGGTCAATGAATCAACGAGGACATCGAGTTGAGCGACATAGGTCCGGGTCAAAGGACTGGGCTCTCGGCTTTCGGTCACCCCGGTCGCGGTGCGGGCATCCTCGAGGGCCACATTGCGTAATTCGTCCAAGGTTTTGGGGTCGATGGGCTGGGCGAGGATCAGAACGCCGAATCGGTGTCCTTGGAGGACCCGGAGTAGCCGATCCCACGGAGCCGGACCTTTTTCGCTCGGGTCTACCCGTGGAATGCCGTGGGCGAGCCCACCCATCGGTAACTGTGCCAGGCCGTACGGGCCCTCGCCGGCCACCGACGCCGGAATCCGATCCACGGAACGGAAGAGGCCATCCAGCAGCCCTGACACAATCTGCTGTTGCCCGTCGAGATCCGTGGGGTGTGCAGGTGGTTGCGCGGCCCACGTACCAACCGAGAAGCTCACTCCCTGCGGTCCTCCCGCGACCTGGAATGCAAACGGCAGGCCTTCGCCCGCCAGACCCGCGAGCAGTGACTCACTCAGTGGTGCCGAGCCATCGTGTTCGCCGACCCCGATTCCCAGAATATGCTCGAGGCGGCGGGCCGATGGCGGCACGGGGTACCACTCCGACGGCGGCGGTAGGGAACTGAAATCCAGTGAGGCATTCGCCAGATAGACGAGCGCCTCCGGCCACACCCGGTCATCGCTGGGCATAGCAGTGCTTCTGAGCACATTGTCGAAGTGGCCACCGGGCAGGAATCCGCGGTGAAAACCAGCTGACGACCGAAAGGCTGTCAGCTGCGCTTTCGAAGCGGCAAGGTTCTGGTCTACCTTTCATCGATGAGCTTCTTCCGCGATTGGAAGGGCGCAAGTCCAGGCGTGTACGGCCAGTAGAATCACGAGCGATCATGAACTGGTCATCCCATTTTGCTATGAATGACAAGGCTGGTCCAGTAGGTGCCGGACACATCCCAATTGCACAACCGGCGACCTTTGACCGCCTGAAATCAAACGTTGACCGCAACACGAACGACCCGGAGCCGTCAACGGATTCAACGGCCCCGAAGTGCCCGAACCGCCGTGATCTTTGTGTGACCTTTCGGCCCACGGCGGTCGCCGCGTGGCTGACCCGACGAGGTGGGGCACAGCCGACCGGCCGATGCCCATGGCGGGGGCGTAGGCCAGGAAGACCCGATCTGGAAAGTTCTCCGTGCGACCGGCCGTGCCGGAGTACCGGCGCTGCACGCCGGCCGAACGAACACCCGTCTTCAGGAACCCGGTGTCATCAGCTATCAACACCGCACCCACGGTTGTCGCTATCGGCGAGTTCGCCGCTCGCGCCGAGGTCCCGGTCGCCGAGCCGCTCGGCGACATAGCCGCGGATATCGTCGCGGACCCCGTCGATATCCCAGTCCGACCGCCGCAACTGCCGCTGCATCCCGTCTGGGCCCACCCCACCGGCCCGCTCGGCCGGCGTCCACCCGTTCTTCCGCTCGAGCCCCGCCACCAGCCCGGTCACATACTCCCGAGCCCGGCCCCGCGGCTCCGAACTCGTGAAACGCCCACCAACCCGCGCGTGCAGCGAATCCAACTCCGCTGCACCAACACCCAAAACCACGCAGGCCCGTTACTCGAATGAGTGCCGTTGCAGTACTAGCCCGTAATCGAGACCCCGGTACGCCGGGCCTGGGCCAGCGCGGCGGGCGAGTCGGCACTGCGCGCCGCCGTCCTGGGGATGACGGGTAGCGCCCCGGGCGTCGACCGGTCCATCGGCGAGCGGTAGCCGGCGAGCGTTGCGGTCCCCCATACGTGGGGATCTGCCTGGGCGCTGCCGAACGGCGACCAGGCGAGCCGGGTCTGACCCGTCTTGTCGTCGGTATCGGAGTTGTAGACCATGATGTTCATCGCGAATCCGGCCGGATCCACGGTGGCCGGTAGCTCCCGGAACGGGATCCGCACCTCGACGCTGTAACCCTGATACGGCTCGGTGACCACCGCGGCCACCCGGATACCCGGTGCCGTCTCGTGTACCGGGCCCTGGTGATTGTCGGCGTCGCGCGCGGCCGACGGGCCGCACCCGCCGTTCGTATACGGCAGGATGCCGACCTTGAGAGTGGTCGAGGTGTCCTCGGAATCGCCACGCGGATCGATGGCGATCTCGACCGAGTCGGTGCGCCAGTGCCGTTTCACGTCGTCGCATGCCAATGCGGCACCGGTCCGGTGGTCGGTGACCTCGATCAGCACATACAGTTCTTCGCCGTGCCTGGACACCTTCGCCTTCGCGGTGCACCGGCTGTCGCCCTGCCAGACCCTGAGCGGCAGGTCCGGCCCCGGGTACTCGCCGGGGCCTTCGGCGCCGTTGAGAGTGGGCGCCACGGGGACAGCCGGGATCGTGACCCTCGGTTCGGCTGGGTAATCCGGCTGGACCCGGTTGGCCAGCCACGGCAATCCGATTCGGTCGGCCCAGGTACCGAATTCGGCGTACAACGGGGTCAGTCCACTCTGCCGGTGCACGGCCGCTTCGGTGAACCGGCCCTGTTCGGCCAGCACAGTGAACCAATCCGAATCGAGTAGTCGCGGATCCGCCGGCACCTGCGCGGGCATCGCGGCAAACCCCTGGGTCCGGTACAACCGGGTCGCGTCGCGCTCGACCTGCGCCCAGGTCGTGCCGTGTTCCCGTGAGCGGGTACCGGACCACACCCCGATAACCGGCAACCCGGTGGCGGGATCGGTGCGCCGCACGCCGGCCGGCTCGCGGCCGAGCAGCGACCCGAAGCCGTAGTTCTGCGCGAGCAGCCGGTCGGGACACCACGGCGTCAGTCCCTCGACGGTGATCTGCTCCGGGAATGCCAGTGGATCGGCTGCCGACCGGAAGGCCTCGATCCCGAGGCGCGCCGAAAGCTGGTGGCCACCGTGCTGATCGAACGGCCGCGGGTCCATGACCACGATCGTGTGCGGCGTGATCTGGCGGACCAGTCTCACCAACCGCGCCAACGTATCCTGTTCGTCCCAGATGCGCGCGGTCAACGGCGCAGACAGCGTGTACCAGAAATCCGGTTTATCGAGGTAGTAGACATTCTCGATGCCGACCATGCCGGTCGCCCGGCGCTCCTCGGTCTCCCGGATCAGCCCGAGTTCCGGGCCTTCCTCGGGGCCGGTCGCATTGCCGCCGCCCTCACCGCGGGTGACGGTGACGACGCTGGTACTCCAGCCGAGGTCTTCCCCCCATTGGCCGAAAGTCGACAGATTGGACGACTCGTCGTCGGGATGTGCTCCGATGAACAGCACATCGGTGTGCGCTCGCCGCCGGACCACCGCTGCCGTGCGCCGATTGCCGTCCCGGTCGACGCCGCCCGCCGAGCCGTCCGCGACGAGCCATGCCGCGGTCAGCGCCGAGGCGAGGACAACACGCCTACGCAACCGTCCCGCGCCACCACTCGTCGCCATCATTCCACTTCCCGGTCCGTTCACCCTGTGCCACAGGTCGATTCGCTGTCGAATCACAGCACATTGTCCGGCGTATCACCAGCGGCGGTCACAGCACCGGCGGTCGGCGCCGGAGTGGGCGTGGACCGCCGATACCCCGGCGGCCTCGGGGAAGAGCAAGGCGATGCGCCTATCGGGGGCGAGCTTCGCCGCTGTCGACGCGACCGGTGGTGACGGGAGGAACCGAAGGCTTTCCGTGGGCCTTTTGCCCGGCGGATCAGAATGCGTCGGTGATGGGTAGGGGCGGTGGCTGATAGGCGTTCGCGAGTTCCTGGTCGCCGGTCGATTGGGCGATGAGCAGCCGGGTGGTCTCGACCAGATGATCGCGCATGCTGCTCGCGCTGGCTGCTCGGTCGCTGCTGCGGAGTGCGAGGAGGATGCGCTCGTGAACGACGAGGATATCGTCGAGCGTCCGGGTCTTGGTGGTGGACAGTCCCCGATCGAGCATCTGCATACGAGTGTTCGCGGCGACATCGACGACTCTGCCGTTACCGGCGGCGTGCAGGATCGCGGCGTGGAAGGCGATATCGGCCTGCTGGAAATCCGGTTCGCTGCCTGCTTGTGCCGCCTGTTTCATCGCCGCGAACGCGTCTTCGACGGGTTGCAGGAGCGCCGGTGTCATCCGGGCGGCTGCCCGGTGCGCCGAGGGCACTTCCAGGAGCATCCGCAGCGAGTAGATCTCTTCGATATCGCGCGTCGAGATCTCCAGGATGCGGACGCCGCGGCTGCGTTCGAATTTGACCAGTCCACTACTCGCCATCCGCTGGAACGCCTCGCGTACCGGGGTTCGCGAGACGCCGAGTTTGGCGGACAGCTCGACCACCGAGTGCAGGGTGCCGGCCGGCAGCTCACCGGCCTGGATCGCACGCAGCAGTTCGCCGTAGACCTGGTCGGTCAACGAGGTCTGCTCCGGCACGAACGCGCTCATCGAAGATGTCCTCTACTCTCCTCGGGCGGAATCATCGTCTCAGGGTAACCGATATGTTGCATGCATCATGCTACTTGTTGGCGCTCCTCACAGGAAGGAGAGATCGGCGCCCTCGCTGGCGGGAAGGACGGTGTCCTGATACAGCTTCTGCCAGCCGCGTGTCGCACGGGCCGGTGGCGTGAAAGATTCCAGTCGCCTTGCGATCTCATCCGGCTCGACGAGCAGTTCGAGGGAGCGGGCAGCTACGTCGAGGCTGATCATATCGCCGTCGCGAACGATGGACAGGGGGCCGCCCGCCGCGGCTTCGGGGTCACAGTGCAGTACGACTGTGCCGTAGGACGTCCCACTCATCCGGGCGTCGGAGACCCGGACCATATCGCGGATTCCTTGCGCGGCGAGTTTCGCCGGAATCGGCAGCGCGCCGGCCTCGGGCATCCCGGCGGCGATCGGGCCCGAATAGCGCAGGACGAGAACGTGATCCGGGGTCACGTCGAGGTCCGGATCATCGAGGATGCGGGTCGCGTCGGCGGGATTGTCCACCACAAGTGCCGGTCCGGTGTGCTTCATCAAGTGCGGGCTCGCGGCGGAGACCTTGATCACCGCACCGTTGGGTGCGAGCGATCCCTTCAATACAGCCAGCGCGCCCGGCGCGCCCAGCGGTTCGTCCAGGGTCCGGATGGTGGCCTGCCAGTCCGCACGGTCCCGGGTCTCCTCGACCTGCGCACGCATCGGCCGGCCGCTCACTCCCACCTGGTCCAGATCGAGCAGTGGCGCGAGTTCTTTCAGCAGCGCGGGTACCCCGCCGGCGCGGTGGAAGTCCTCCATGTATCCGTTACCGGAGGGCTTGCAGTCGACCAGCAGGGGAGTGTCGGCGCCGATCGTGTCGAAATCGCTGAGGGTCAGTTCGATCCCGGCGCGCCGGGCGACCGCGATCAGATGGATCAGCACATTGGTGGAGCCGCCGATGGCCGCCAGCACCCGGATGGCATTGTCGAACGCCGCCCGCGTCATCACCTCGCGGGGCAGTGGGCCGCCGTTACGTGCGAGTTCGACCGCACGGCGCCCGGTTTCGGTGGCGTGCCGCAGCCGGGCGCCACTGACCGCGGGTGGGGTCGCGCCGCCGGGCAGCATCATGCCGAGGGTCTCGGTGATCGATGCCATCGTCGACGCGGTGCCCATCACCGTGCACGTTCCCGCGGTGGTGACCAGTTCGTTGCGAACCGAGGTGATCTCGGCGCCGTCGAGTTCGCCGCCGCGGTGTTTGCCCCAGAAGCGGCGGCAGTCGGTGCACGCGCCGAGTCGTTCCCCGCGCCAACTGCCGGTCATCATCGGTCCGACGACCTCCAGCATCACCGGGATATCCGACGAGGCCGCCGCCATCAACTGCGCCGGAACGGTTTTGTCGCAACCGCCGAGCAGTACCGCGGCGTCCATCGGCAGGGCGCGGATCATCTCCTCGGTGTCCATCGCCATCAGGTTCCGGAACAGCATCGTGGTCGGCGAGGTGAGGATTTCCCCGAGCGAGATGGTGGGGAAATCCATCGGCAGGCCGCCGGCCTGTTCGACGCCGCGGCGCACGGCCGCGAGCAACGCGGGCATGTCCCGATGGCAGGTGTTGTAGTCCGAGGAGGTCACCGCGATACCGACGATGGGTCGTTCGAGCGATTCGTCGTCGTAGCCCGCGGACGCGAGAAAGGCCCGCCGAAGGTAGCGGCTGAATCCGATATCACCGTACGAGGTCCGGCTGCTGTCGACGGCCGATCGGCCACTGTATCCGGGTGCCGGCGATTCCGGGGAGCCGATCTGATCGGTGTGTTCGGGCATGGGAGCCTCTTTCGTGGACTACGGGCGAGCCGGCGGCCGGGTCGCGAGTGAGAAGTGGACTGAGCCGGAAATCGCGGTCAGCTCAGCAGGGGCATCGCGAGCGGGCGCATCGGGGCGCCGGTGGCGCCGCGGATCTTCATACTCGCGGCGATGAAAGCGAATTCGTACAGTTGCTCGCCTGCCAGCGCCTCGCAGTCGACCACCTCCATGATCGGCACCCCGGCCTCGGCAAGTAGATAGGTGTGCACGACCTGCCAATTCTCGGCATCGGCGGCGGGCGACTGTTCGAGCGCGAGAGTGTCGCCACCGATAACGCTCGCGCCCGCCTCGGCGAGGAACTGCGCGCCGTCACGGTTGAGGCCGGGCGCGTTGTCGATATAGGCATCGACATCGGGCCAGGCCCGCATCCGCCCGGTGCGGACGATAGCGATATCGCCGACCCGGAATTCGGTGCCCTGTCGTTTCAGCGCGGCCGCGAGATCTGTGGCGCCGATACCGTAGTTGTCGGGTACGACGTCGACGCCGAGCAGGGCGGCGATATCGAAGAGCACACCTCGGGCGATGATCGGCGGTAGTTTGTCGGCGCCGGCCTTGGTCCAGTGTTTGGAGCTGATGCACCGGGCGGCTTCGAATCCGTTGAAGATCTTGCCGTGGTATCCGAAATGGTTGAGCGTGTCGATATGGGTGCCGCAGTGGGTGTACATCGACATCGCGTCGCCCGAATACGAGACGAGTTCGTTCTGTTCGGCGCCCACGCCGGTGATGTCGTCGAGTACGGTTCCCGCCGGAGTATGGGTCATCCACTGTTGGAACCCGGGGTCACCGGCCTTGGTCCAGGACGGCATACCGGTGAAATAGTCGACCGACAGATCGAGTACCCGCCCCCCGTCGGCCGCGCGCAGTACCTCGCGCGAGGTCTCGGCACTGATGAGGTTGAGCATTCCTATTTCGTCGTCGGGTCCGAACGGACTCATGGTGACCTGCCGGAATTTCGCGGCGTGGGCGGCGATCGTGGCCCGTGCGCGTTCGTCGACGAATCCTGGTCCGCACATGGTCGGCCTCCTCGCTCGTGGGGTTCAGGGGTGCTGGTTCTGGTTTTCGGGCGCGGGCTCGGTCAGCGCCCGGTACTGTTCCGGTCGCCGTGCTGCGAAAACGGGTAGCGCGAATTCGGGTTCGTCGAATTCGAGTCGTTTCACCCGGGCGCGCCGCGGATCGATCTCGGCGGTCACCACCGCGGTGGTGTCACCGGCGTCCACGAGAACGTCGCCACCGGGATCGATGATCTGGCTGCGACCGAGGAAGCGGGTACCCGCCTCGCTGTCCGCCCGGTCCGCGACGGCCAGATAGAGCAGGTTCTCGACGGCGCGAACGCGGGTCATGTGATCGGCGAGGAAATGCGAGGCCAGCGGCCAATTGGTGGGCATCGCGACAACGTCCGCGCCGGCCAGCGCCAGTGCACGGGCCGATTCCGGGAACCGGAGATCGAAGCAGATCATCAAACCCACCCGGATCGGGCCGATATCGATGACCCGCGGTTCGTCACCGCCGCCGGGGTCCACGAAATTATCGGCGCCCAGTTCGGGCAGGTGCTGTTTGCGGTAGCGGCCGGCGATACCGTTCGGCCCGACGACGAGCGCGGTGTTGTACACGCGGTCACCGTCGGCTTCGAGTAGCCCGATCACGGCGTGTACACGGGCTCGTGCGGCGGCTTCGAAGATCGGTGCCAGCCGCGGGTCGGAGACCGGCAGCGATGCGGCGAGCACCTGGTCACGATCGGTGAACATATAGCCGCTCAGCCCGCATTCGGGGAAGACGATCAGGGTGTCCCCGGACCTGCCCGCGTCGAGGATCGTCTGTGCGACGGTTGCCACGTTGGCCGGGATATCGCCACGTAGCGAGGGGACCTGGGCAACGGACACACGTACGGGGGAGTCGGACATGGGTTCCCTTCTGGGTCGAAGCTCGATTGAGGTTGACATGCTGCATGCAGCATGTCAACCTACTCGACACGTCACGTGTTGCATGCAACATGTTTACTCAGAATGGAACACCCATGACCCGCCAAGTCGTACTGGTCACCGGGGCAGCCGGTGGTATCGGAGCAGCCACGGCGCGGCTCCTCGCGAGACGCGGAAGCGATATCGTTCTGCTCGATCGTGATATGTCCACGCTGGAACCGGTCGCCGCGGCCGTGGAAGCAGTCGGCGCACGTGCCGTCGCCCACGCCACCGATGTGACCGACGAGCAGGCGGTCGCGGCCGCATTCGCCACCGCATACGAACAGTTCGGCGAGGTCGACGGTCTGGTCAACAGCGCCGCGACGATGATCTCGACGTCGCTGATCGATACGAGTGTGGCGGACTGGAATTCCGTTCTTTCGGTGAATGTCACCGCAACATTCCTCACCTGCCGGGAATTCGTCCGCCGGCTGCGCCGAACCGGCCGACCCGGCGCCATCGTGAACCTGTCCTCGATCTCCGGATCGGTGGCGCTGCCCAACCAGGCCGCCTATTGCGCGTCCAAAGGTGCGGTGGCGCAGCTGAGCCGGCAGATCGCGGTGGAACAGGCGCCGCACGGAATCAGGTGCAATGTAGTCAGTCCGGGTTCGGTGGCGACCGATCAACTCGCCACCTACCTTGCCGCCCAGCCGGATCCCGCGGCGGCGCGCGCCGATCTCTACGCCGCGCATCCGCTGGGACGGATCGGTGACGCCGACGAGATCGCGGCCGGTATCGCGTTCCTGCTCGGCACCGACTCCAGTTTCGTCACCGGAGCGGATCTTGCCGTGGACGGCGGTTACACCAGTGTCTGAACCGATGAAACCGAAGACGGACGAATCAGCACGGACCGGACAACTCCTGACCGCCACCGCCGGTCCGGCGGCGTCGCTCACCGGCCCGTGGCTGTCCCGGCTGCGTGCCGACCGCTTTCTGCCGGTGGTCGCCATCACCGTGGCGTTGTTCGTGCTCAGTCCGCTGCTGGCTCCGGGCAGCCTGTCGTCCTCCGCGCTGAGCGCGATGCTGCCCTTCGCGGCGATCATGGCGATCGCGGCCCTCGGCCAGACACTGGTGATCGCACACGGCGGTATCGATCTCTCGGTCCCCGGGGTCATGGCACTCGCCGCCGTTTTCGCTACCAAGATCGCCCAGAACGGCTCGTTACCGCTGGCGGCGTGCGTGCTGCTGGGAATAGCGTGCGGTGCGGTATCCGGGCTGATCGTCGGTATCGCCGTCGTGCGGTTCTCCGTGGCGGCGTTCGTCGCGACACTCGCGGTCAACTCGCTGCTGCTCGGCTTCGTCCTGATCCTGTCGGACGGGTTCCCCGGCACCGCGGACCCGGCATTGAGCGCGTTCGCGGTCAGCTCGGTGTTCGGTGTCCCCAGCCTCTTCCTCGTCGCGACAGTCGTGGTGGCACTCGGCCATATCCTGCTCCGGCATTCGGTACCGGGGCGCAGGTTCATCGCGGTGGGAGCCGGTGTGCCCGCCGCCCGAATCCTCGGTCTGCGCACCTCGGTGACCGAGATCAGCGCGTATGTCCTCGCGGGTGTGGCCTACGCCGTGGCCGGAACGCTGCTGGCCGCGTACCTGCGCACGCCCGATCTGCGGCTGGGCGACAGCTACCAGCTCACCACCATCGCGGCGGTCGTCCTCGGCGGCAGTCTGCTGCGCGGCGGTATCTCCTCCATCGCGGCCACCGCGGTCGCCGCGGTGTTCCTGACCCAGCTCGGCCAGGTCGTACTCGCGGCCGGCGCCTCGACCGCCGTGCAGTTGCTGGTGCAGGCCCTGGTACTCGCCGTGGCGGTCGTCGTCCGCGGCATCCCTTGGCGCACCTACTTCCGCCGCCCCGCTACGCGTAGTTGACCCGGCATCGCCGACTCCAGGCAAGGACTGTTCTCACGTGAAATCACCGCACCTTCTCCGCCGCCGGGCCTCGATACTGCTGGGACTCGCCGCGCTCGCGCTCAGCGGATGCGCGGGCGGCCCCTTCTCCGACGCCACCGGTGACTTCGAGGTCGACCCGGTCTATCTGGATCGATCGCAGATCGGCTCGGTCGACGAATTCGTCCCCATGAGCCGGCTCTGTGGGACCGATACGGTGCGGGTCGCGCTCGCCGACGGCGTCGGCGACAACGCCTTCCGTAAGACTGCCCGCGCGGAGTTCGAGGACGAGGCGAGCAAATGCCCCAATATCGAACTCCTTCCCTATGCCGACGGGCAGGGGAATCCGCAGAAGGCCATCGGCGATATCAAGGCTCTGGTGGCCCAGGGCGTCGACGCGCTCGTCGTGTTCCCCGACGCCGGACCAGCGCTGATACCCACCCTGCGCGAAGCCTACGAGGCCGGGGTGTCGGTGGTTCCCTACACCGCGAGCCCCGGTGGTGAAGCAGGTGTGGACTACACCACCTTCGTCGGCCACAACACCGTCAACGACGGCCGGGCCTGGACGAGGTGGACCTGCGAGACATTGGGCCCGAAAGGCGGCAACGCGGTATTCCTCGGCGGCACGCCGGGCAATGCGCAGAGCCTCACCGAAATGGCCGGTATCGAAGCCGAACTGAGCGAGAACCCCGACTGCGCCGCGGTCACGCTGCTCAACGCGCCGAGCGCGCCGATCGATACCGGCTGGAACCCCGCTCAAACACAAAAAGTGGTCGCCGGCCTCATCACCAAGTACCCGGAGATCGACGCGGTGATCGCCGATTCCGGCGATGCCTCGCTCGGCGGTATCCGAGCCTTCCTGCAGGCCGGGCGCCCACTACCGATCTGGACGGCCAACGACGTCAACGGTTTCGCCTGTGCCTATCAGGACAACCGCGCGAAACAGCCCGGCTTTCAGGTGGTCACGGTCTCGTCCCGGACCTGGATGGTCCGGCTGGCGCTACGCAAGGCCGTTGCCGACGCCCAGGGTATCGACGATCCGGAGCCGAATATCGTCGATATTCCGATCGTCGAGAACTCGCTGGACCCGAAGTCGCCACCTCGATGCGACCGTGATCTCCCGAGCAGTGCGGTGTTGTCTTCGGAGCTCTCCACCGCCACGCTGTCCCGGATCTATCGGTGAACACCGCCGCGCGAACCGTCGACGCGCACAACCGGTTCCACCTCCATCTCGAAAGGCCCTCCCTATGACAACCGTGTCCACCGGTGGTCTGGCTCTGACCGGCGTCACCAAACGCTTTCCCGGCGTCACCGCGCTCGACTCCGTCTCGTTCACTGCGAAAGCGGGCGAGATCCACGCCCTGATCGGTGGAAACGGCGCAGGTAAGTCGACGCTGATGGCCATCGCCTCCGGTGCGCTCGTCGCCGATGAGGGAGCCCTGACGATCGACGGCGCTCCGATTGTGAGCGGATCGCCCATGGCAGTCCGCGAACAAGGCCTGGCCATCGCCTACCAGCACCCGGCGATCCTGCCCGATCTGACGGTCGCGGAGAACCTGGTGCTCGCGGTCCCGCCCGCACTGCGACCGGATCCGGCGGGCGCGCACCCGTGGGCCGAACAGGTGCTGGCGCCGATGGGAATGAACATCGACCCGTCGGCGCCGGCCGGCAGCGTCGGACTGGCCGAGAAACAGGCGATCGAGATCTGCGGCGCCCTCGCCTCGAACCCGCGTGTCCTGATCCTGGACGAACCCACCGAACCGTTCGCCGCCACCGAGACCGAAACGCTGTTCCGGCTGATCCGTTCACTTGCGGAGTCCGGCGTCGCTGTCGTCTACATCAGCCATCGGCTTCCGGATGTGTTCGCCCTCGCCGACCGGATGACAGTGCTGCGCGACGGGCGCAAACGCGGCGAATTCGCCGCGGGCGAGGTCACCGAGGGCGAGATCGTCACCCTGATCGCCGGACGGACCATCGACGCGCTGTTCCCGCCGCGGGCCGATGATATCGGGGGAGTAGCCGTCGAGATCGAGGGTCTGAGCGCCGGGCTGCTGAGCGGCGCCACCACCCGGGTGCATCGCCGGGAAATCCTCGGGCTGGCAGGGGTGGAGGGTAACGGCCAGCGCGAATTCATCAGAGCACTCGGCGGTGCGAACGCCGCCGGCGGCAGCGTCCGGGTCGGCGCTACCACCGTCGACCTCTCCGAGCCGAGGACAGCCCGGGCCGCCGGGATAGTCCTGATGCCGCAGGAGAGGCATATCGAGGGCATCGCTCCTGCGTTGTCTGTGCGGGAGAACCTCTCCGTCGCGGCGCCGGGCCGGGTATCGCGCGGGGGAATTGTCTCCGCCGCCGCCGAACGAGAGTTCGCGGGTGCCCAGGTCCGGGCGCTGGGCGTCAAGACCGCCACGATCGAGACACCCCTCGAGCATCTGTCCGGCGGCAACCAGCAGAAGGTGGTCCTCGGCCGGTCCCTGCTGTCCGAACCGCACGTGCTGCTGTGCGACGAACCGACTCAGGGCATCGACGTCGGAAACCGCTCCGATATCTATCACCGCCTGCGGGATACCGCCGACAACGGTATCCCCGTGGTGGTTTCGAGCTCCGACAATGTCGAACTGGCCGGACTCTGTGATCGCGTGCTGGTCTTCTCGCACGGCCGGATCGTCGAGGAACTGACCGGTGACGCACTGACCGAGCACACCATCACCGAAGCATCGCTCACGGCGGGGCGGGGCGATGGCCCGGTCGCCACCGGAGTCGACGCGGCAGCCGGCCGTGGCAGCAGGTTCCGGCGGTTCATCGCGAGTCAGCAGGCGCCGAGTCTGGTCCTGATCGTGGCTGCCCTCGTGCTGGCAACGGTGAGCTCTACCCAGAGCGAACGGTTCCTCTCCGCCTTCAACATCGGCAGCATGCTGGCACTACTGGCACCGATCCTGTTCATCGCGGCCGGGCAACTGGTGGTGATGCTGACCGGTGGTATCGATCTGTCGGTGGGTCCGCTGGCCGGGACACTCGTCGTCGTCGCTTCCTTTTTCGTCGTCGAAGGCTACGGGTGGGGCTGGTGGGTGCTGGGCTTTCTGGCGATGGTGGTGCTCGCCCTCGCCGTCGGCCTGCTCAACGGGTCCATGATCCGATTCGCGCGGGTGAGCCCGGTGGTCGCGACATTGATCACCTATACCGCCCTGCAGGGACTTTCGCTGGTCCTGCGGGACGCGCCCGGCGGCATCATCGCCCTCGATGTGGTCGATGTTCTGAACACCCGGGTCGGTCCGATTCCGGTCGCTGTCCTGGTGGGTGCGGCTCTGCTGGTGTCGCTCGAGTACTTGTCGCGCCGGAGTTCGCTGGGACTGCGCCTGCGCGGCGCGGGGTCCGACGACTCGGCGGCCCACTACCGGGGGATCCCGGTCGGACGTGTCCAATCGCTGGCCTATATCGCCAGTTCCGTGCTCACCGCGTTCGGTGCGCTGCTGCTGATGTCGCAGATCGGTGTCGGGGACCCGACAGCCGGCCTCACCTATACGCTGACCTCGATTACCGCGGTGGTGCTCGGCGGCGCCTCTATCTTCGGTGGTCGCGGCAGCTTCGTCGGCGTGCTCTTCGGCGTACTCTTCCTGCAGTTGATCGAGAACTCGACGATATTCCTGGGGCTCTCCCAAGCGTGGCAGTATCTGTTCGTCGGCATGATCGCACTGGCGGCTACCGCGCTCTACGCCCAGGTCCAGCAGCGGACCGCGCGGTGAGCCGCCCCGCGTCGCCGGCCGTCGAACCGGCGTATCCGGCACCTCACCCGTGAGACAACCATGACGAGCTGTAGTGGGCCGACCCGGTGACCGTCGGTCACTGCAACGAAACCGACCGTGGCTCATGGACCGGACCGCACCGCGTGACCCGATGAGGGGGTGACGCGGTGCGGTCCGAATCTCGACCCGGATCCCTCCCGGAGCCGGCTGCCTTCCGCCTGTGCCCGGGCATCGTCCAGTGGGTGGCGTTCTCGGCCTGAAAGCGTCTGTCGGGCTCGGGAACCCAGACGGCGGAGTGGCCGACGATGCGACGAGATACGGTCGATCGCCGTCTCTTGCCCGACCGGTCAGCAGCGTTCCCGGGGACGCAGACCTTCCTGGGTGGCAGGCCGGTTGCGGTAGGTGGTCTCCGCGAACCGCAGAAAGGTCTGCACATCGGCGATATCGGAGACCGGGCCGAAGGAGACACGGATCGCACCGCCGCTGGGTAGGCCCAACGCCTCGATATATTCCTCCATGGTGGCCGTGCGCGTACCGAACAGGCGGCTCAGGACCGGCAGGCCGATCCCGAACGCGGCTTCGCCTGCTCCTGGATTACAGAAACATCCGGTCCGCAGAGATATACCCGCTGCCGCCGATTCGGTGGCGATCAGGCGTTCATCGACGACGACGCCTTCCGGATCGAGGAAATTGAACGCCACGGTGCCACCGCGGTCGGCCGTATCCAGCGGACCGTAGATGCGGACCATCGGGGACCCGTTGTCGTGGCGCAACGAGACCAGCCGGGTCAGTAGCCAGTCGGTGAGGGCGGTCACGCGGCGGCGCACCAGATCCAGGCCTATATCGCGCAACCAGCCGAGACCGAAGGTCACGTCGGGAATGGACAGGAAGTTCAGGGTCCCGTCCTCGAAGGCCGACTCGTCGTCGGCCGCGACGTGCCAATTACCCTGCAGGCTCGCCGCGGCGATGGTGCCGCCCGCGAACCATGGCCGGCGCAGCCTGGCCAGCGCGGACCGGCGCGCGACGAGACAGCCCACCCCCGTGGGATAGCCGAACAGCTTGTACCAGCTGATCGGGACGAAGTCCGGTTTCACCACGCTCAGATCGAGCGTGTTGGCCGGTAGGTAGGCGGCGGCATCCAGCAGTACGTCGTAGCCGCGTTCATGTGCGAGTTCCACCCGGTCCAGCGGATGCTGTACCCCGGTGAAATTACTCTGCGCCGGATACGCGAAGAGGCCACGACGCCCGGCGGTGGCGGTGCGGCGCGCACTCCCCGGGCTCAGCGCCGCGTCGACCGCTTCGTCGCTCGTGCGCAGGTCGGGTGTGTCGATGGGCACGTAGACGACCCGCCCGCCGCGCCGTCGCGCGAATTCACGGACGCCGATCACGGAGTTGTGATTATCCGAGGTCACGACGAATCGCGATCCGCGGGTGAACGGATACGCCTCGCCCACGAGACGGCAGGCGGCGGAGGCGTTGGCGGTGAAGACCGCGCAGTAGTCGGCGGGGTCGGCATTGAGATGCGCCAGCACCGCGCGGCGGGCCTCTTCGACCGAAGCGGTGGCAGCCCGGGACGTCGGATTCTCCGAATGCGGATTACCGAAGCATTGCTTGGTCAGCCTGGCCTCGTGGGCTCGGTGTTGAGCGGTCGCGGCGAGTCCGGCGCCGGCGAAGTCGAGATACACCACGCCACCGTCGTCCAGGTATCGGTATTCGCTGCTGCGCAACAGATCCAGGGCACCGGTGGTCGCGTAGTCGGGGTGAGCAGCCGAGAATTCCGTTGAGTCGGTGACCGGCTGTTCGCGGCTCGTATCCACGTGCGACTCCCGTCTGCGGCAGCGGGTCGAGGACGATTCATATCCTGCGACCGCCGCATCGAACTTGCGCAATACTCCCACCGCGGCAACCGCCCGCATTGCCGGATGTGGGAAGATCGGGCGGGCACCGGCACGGAGCACACTTACCGGCCGGTGGCCGACATCGTTGCACCACAAGTAATCTCGCGCAGCCTTCGAGCGCTACGCAGCGGGCGGACGAGATCCGGGTCGGCCGAATCCACGACGTTCGTCATCAGCGGGCGCCGAATCGTCCACCGGCAACACACCGGCGGGCGCACGATCTGCGTCTGGAGGATCCCGGTCGGCGCAGATGATCCACGATCCTTCCCTGGCGTGGCAGCTCGCTGTCGACGAGATCGCTACGCTGGCAGCGTGATCCGGCACGGATGGGTTATCGACCATCCGGTACGCCGGGCAGATGGCCGCGGTTGCGGCCAGGATCCAGGGAGACGCCGATGAACATCCCGCACTCTCCGACGTTGGCCGGTCAGTTGGTCGGGCATGCCCGCGACCGCGCCGGATGCCGCGCGATCAGCGCGCCCGCGGGGTCGCGGACCTATGCGGAGTTCACCGGGGACGTCGCGCGAATCGCGGACCGGCTGCGCGCTGCCGGTCTTCGCCGGGGAGACCGGATGGCGGTGCTCGCGCACAACGACCTGGCCTATGTCCAGCTCGTCTACGCCGCCTCCTGGGCCGGAATCGTGCTCGTCGGTCTGAACACGGAGCTGACGGCGGCCGAGCTCCGGGCCGTGCTGGCGGACTGCAGCCCTTCGCTGCTCTTCGCCGAGCGGGAGCCGGCATCCGGGGCGGACCCTCGGTGCCCGGTGATCCGGTTGGACGGGCCAGGCGAATCCGAATTCGAGCGTTGGTATGCCGCAGGCGATTCCGGCTACGCGCCGGATGTCGAGCAAACCGACGAGTCCGTCGTGTTGCTGGCCTACACGACCGGCACCACCGGCGAGCCCAAAGGCATTCAGCTGGTCGAGCGGAATCTGCGGGAGATGGCCCGGCAGGCGGCGACGGCCTGGGCGCTGTACCCGGAGATGAGGTACATGGCCTGCCTCCCGATGTTCCGGATGAGCGGGATGAGCTCGGTGACGTGTTGTGTGCATCTGGGCGGCGAAGTGGTCATCCCGTCGGGGACCTCGGTCGCCGCGATCGCCGGCGCCGTCGAGGACCGGGCTGTCACCCACACCAGCCTGGTGCCGACACTGCTGGCCGATCTGGTGTCCGAGAACGCCGCCGCGACCTTCGACCTGTCCAGCCTCGAAGTGATCATCTACGGTTCCGCACCGTCGAGCAGCTCGCTGATCGACGAGGCGATGGAGATGCTGCCACGGACCGGATTTTCGCAGGGATACGGCTTGACCGAAACCTGTGCCGGGGTGGCGGTCGCGCCGATCCTGCGCCGGGGGGAGGTCGACCCGCATCCGGGCAGTGTGGGCCGTATCCACCCCACCTGTGAGTGCCGGATCATCGATATTTCCACCGGTCGCGACGTCGGCACCGGCGAAGACGGCGAGATCTGGTTGCGGACGCCGCAACTGACTCCGGGATATTGGAACAAGCCCGCGGAGACCGCGGCCGCGATATCGGCCGACGGCTGGTTCCGTACCGGCGATATCGGGATGATCGACAGCGACGGATTCCTCTACGTCCACGACCGGCTCAAGAACATGATCATCTCGGGCGGCGAGAATGTGTACTCGGTCGAGGTGGAGAACGCGATCGGCGCGCACCCCGCGGTGCTCGAGGTCGCTGTCGTCGGCGTACCCCACCCGCGCCGGGGGGAGGCGGTGAAGGCAGTCGTGGTGCTGCGCAGCGGTGAGGAGCTCGACGAGAAGGAACTGAACGGCTGGCTCGAGGGCAGGCTCGCCCGGTACAAGCGCCCGGGGGTCGTCGAGTTCGTCGATGGTCTGCCCAGGGCAGGCAGCGGCGAGATCCTGAAACGTCGACTCGGATAGGGCAGGGCAGCTCTGCGCGAAGAGGGGCTGCCGCGGAATTCGGTGTACGTCCGCGACGGCCGTTTGTCGGCACCGGAATACACGTATCGGAGATACGCACGAACTCCTCGGACGCGCCCTGGGTAAATTCTGCTGCGGTACAGAGAAATCGGGGGATAAGCGAGTTCGCCGTCGGATGCGCGGCGGAATTGTGCTGTGGAATTGCGACATCCAAGGATGGCCGAAATCCGCTGCGAGACCGTCTCGAGAATTACGCTGTGCGGCGGCGAAATCGGAAACGAAGCCCACCGCGCCACCCCCGGAGCGGCTGTCGATCCTGTGCGAGGGTGATATTCGAACGATGTACCCGAGGGTGCCGACGGGCAGCGAATGACTCTGTAGGAGAGTCTGTTCCGGTTCGCGCCGCTATTTCGCAGCTGCATACCCCGTTATCTCGCCGAGCCCCATCTCCGGGACCTCTTTCCCCCGCGTACGCGGGGCGATTGTGGGAGGATGATCGTATGACTGAAGAACGGTTCGAGGTTCGACGGGAGATCGCGGCGCAGCCCGCCGAGATCTTCGCATTGCTGTGCTCGCCCGAAGGGCATGTGTCGATCGACAGCACGGGCATGCTGCAATCCGCAGAAGGTGAGATCATCACCGCCGTCGGAGATGAATTCCTCGTGCATATGGACCGTGAATCACTCAATGACTTTCCATTGATGGGGAAGTACGACGTCACGGTGACCATCACCGCGTTCGAACAGGACGCGCATCTCGAGTGGACAGTTTCCCGGGAGACCCAGGCGCCGGTCGAACACCGCTACGGCTATCGCGTGGAACCCAGTGAGGTCGGCACTACCGTGGTGACGTCGTACTACGACTGGAGTCGGATCGCCGCGCAATACCGCGAAATGGGAATATTCCCGATCCTTCCCGAATCCGCGCTCCGGGCCTCGCTCGGCATCCTCGCCAGGACCGTGGAGAAGAAGTAGGCGATCGGCCGGGTCGGTGGGCACCGTCTGCCGGTGCCCACCGACACCCACCGGCAATGCACGCTCAGTATCCGAACGGGGTTCGATCCCGGTGATACGCCTGGGTGTAGCGTGGCGGCTTCCGAGCGCGAGCAGATGACGAAACAGGACGACCTCGGAGTGGTCGACCATCGTAGGAGTGGGCGCTACCTGGTTGCGACTATGACCGTACTGCTGTCGATTTCCACCGGATTACCGGAAAAGTCGCTCGTGAATGCGGCGTGGTCGAATCCGGCTGCGTGGATTGCTGTCTCGAGCTCCTGGCGGGAATACATGTGCAGGCGACCCCGTCGAGACCATCCAGGACGCCGCCAGTGGAGCTCGAGTTCCTGTGTGGTCCAATCATATCGAGCATTCCCGATGAGATCGGACCGCTGCGTCAGCTGGGTACTGATCGGTTCGCTGCCCTTGCGTACACGGTGCTCGAAGTATTCGAGAGTATCGATTTCCATGACGAGTTTGCCTCCGGGCACGAGAACGTCGGCCCAGGCGGAGAGAGCGGCAAAGTCTTCCTCGCGGGTGTCGAAGAATCCGAAGCTCGTCCACAGGTTCAGAATTGCGTCGTAGGGCCCTGCGGGCGGTGTTCGCATATCTGTCAGTACGAAGGTGCAGTCGGGATATCGACGGCGAGCATCGTCGAGTTGTTCCGGCGAGCTGTCCACACCGACCACACGATAGCCGCGGCGGCTGAGTGGTCCGGCGTGTCGGCCGAAACCGCAGGGTATGTCGAGTATTCGCGCTCCGCGGGGTAGCCGGAGCAGGGTGGCGATCGCCTCGACCTCGCTCTCGGTCGCGTCGAATCGTCCCAGGATGGTAAAGGTTTCACGGAAACCTTCGTCGAAGAAGCCAGCTGCCCAGTTCTCGCGCGTGAGGTGTCCGGAAGTGCTCATCATGACGGGCCGGAAAAGTTTTGGCTCCGCGACGCGTCACGGTGTAACAACCGGATCGTGCCGGAGCCCTTCAAGACGATCTTCTCGACCGTCGTACCGAGACGGTGACCCGCCACGGCGAGCGGGCAAGCCGGCTCCGATAACAGAGTGTGACGCCTGCTCCGGGTCGGGATCGTCGGCTGCTCCACGGAATTGTTCATCGATGGATCCTCGAAAGCTACACGTGAGTAATGCAATTCGTGGTCGCGCAAACGGTGCGGTCGATCCTATGGGCGGTGGGGTTGCCCGGCCGCACGCGGACATCGGTACGGTCGGATAGTTGCCGCCGGTGTAGCCCCCTGCAGTGGAACCACACCGGCGGGATCAATTCTTGCGTTTACCCACGGGGATGAACCGCCGGGAAGCCGGGCCCTGCCGAGTCGGCTACCACGGTGCGTGGATCACTTCTTGTCGAGATCGACCAACTTGCAGACACACAGCGTTACCGTGTGGGCGAGAATGCCACCGAAATAGCGGTTACAGAACTCCGCGTAACCGACCGGATCGCACTGGTGCGCATGCCACGCCGAGTCCACTTCCAGATCGTCGGGCAGGTAGTTGCCCTGCATTCCGCCGGCCCGGAAGCGCTCGAGCGACCGCTGGTAGCGGGCTACTCGGTCGTCTATCTGCTCCTCGGTCAGCGCCGTGGAGCCCGGCCAGAACAAATGGCCCCAGCGAAGGTTCTCCTTGAGATGTGTCGTGTCGAAATCCGCAGCGGGTACCTTTGTTTCAGCCGATACGGCCGCGATACTCGTCGTCATAGCCGGAATCCTCGATTCGCTCAGAACTCACCATGTCGGCCGACAGGTCTCCAGAAGTGCTGGAGTAATGAGAGTTTGGTGTGTTCTGGACCACTAGTCAAGGCAGCTGGTCCTCCCATTCGTGGGGGAACTGTGCATGGACATGCTTGCGACGCAATCGATTTGAACCAACGGCCGGGACCGGCGGCTGGTCGGCGCACAAGAGTGTGTCGATCAGCTCGAGTCGACCGGGACAGCGGTGGGTGTCGGATTCCGCCCAGTGGAGTCTCCCGGGCCGCATCGCTTCGATGCCGCCGCGGACCCGTGCCGTCGGCGCGTTCGCTTCGGCAGGTACCCCGCTTGTCGTGCCCGTCGATCATCGATCGACTATCCGGCTTCGGTGGGCACGATCGCGCTCGGCGGCGTGCAGCGCGCGACCGGGAGAAGCCCGCCACCGGATGCCGATCTCAGCACCCCGCATCCGACCGGCAAATCGATCGGTGAGGCTCGGTGGAATCGGTGTGCAACGTGCCCGGGTAGGGCTACAGTTTTCACGAGAGGGCGACAGTTGCCGGGCGTCGGTAACCGGCAACTGCGTGGTCGGCGCGCGTCGGCCGGATGTATCCATCCAGGTGGAGACGGCACAATCCGGAAGGTCAGGCATGGCCCGACACATCAGGTCTGCGAGGGACGAACCGCACAAGGAACGTCGGCTGCGCCGCGCCGCCGACGGCACACGGACGAACCGGCGAAGTCGGCCGGCGCTGACCGATCGCAGTGGCCGGGGCATCGGCACAGATCGGGTTACCGTCATGCTGGCCCTGCTCACCTGTCTCGTGCTCGGCGCCGCTGTCGCGGATATCTCGCATTCGGTGGCTCGGGTGATCACGGCGGTCGCTGTGCTGATCGCGGGCCTTTTCGTCACGACGGCGATCCTGCGGCCGTCGCGATGACCCGGCTGCCCGGCCGATGTGACCCCGGTCGGCCGAGGTCGGCCTACCCGGGTGTCTACCGGAGGCCCGTGCCCGCCGCCACGGCTCCCTGAATCGTCCCGAACGCCTTCGCGTATGCCCGGGCCGGGCGCGGGATAGCGGAGATTTCGGTCGGTGCAGCGACGAGGCCGGTGTCGGCGGGCGACGTGAGAGAGGGATCATCGCCATGGCTACGAAAGCGGAAGCGGCGCGCTCGCACCTCGGACGCGGGTGGACTGCCCACCGCGCCGAGGTTCCGCATTTCGCCGCGGTCATCGTCGGTGTTTTCGCCACCACTGTCGCGCTGTGGAGCCTGTCCTCGACAGTGCGCCGGTTGCTGCATGTCCCCCGCGCGTACATCGACCACTACTACTTCGGCGCACCGGATACGAGCGTCACCTGGGCGCTGGTGCTCGGCCTACTGGCCGCTGCGCTGGCCCGCCGGAAACGCGTCGCCTGGTGGCTGCTGACGGTGTACCTGGTCGCGTTCACCGCGCTCGACCTCGTCGAGGTGATCGTGGACCACAATGTGCACGCTGGGGCAGCTCTCGTTGTTCACCTCGTGGTACTCGCCGTCCTGATCGCCGCGCACCGGGAGTTCGGTACCCGGGTCCGGCGCGGCGCCGGGTGGCGCGCGCTGCTGGTGCTCGTGGGCCTGCTGTCGGTCGGGACGATGCTCGGCTGGGGCCTGGTCGAGCTCTTTCCCGGGACACTCGCTCCTGGGCAACGTTTCCTCTGGTCGTTCGCGCGGGTCACCGCGCTGGCCGCGGCGATCAGCCGAGAGTCCGAGGTGTTCGACGGCCGTCCCGGACCGGGGCTCAACACCCTGCTCGGGCTATTCGGCGTGGTCGCGGTGCTGGCCGCCGCCTTCGTACTGTTCCGGTCCCAGCGCGCCGACAATGCGATGGCCGGCCCCGATGAATCCGCCCTCCGTGGTCTGCTCGCCACCGCCGCCGACCCCGACTCGCTGGACTACTTCGCCACCCGTCGCGACAAGTCGGTGGTGTTCGCGCCCGACGTGACCGCTGCGATCACCTACCGGGTCGAGGCCGGTGTATGCCTGGCGGGTGGCGATCCGCTCGGTTCCGCTGCCCATTGGCCACAGGCGATCGCCGAATGGCGTCGATTATGCGAGCGATACGGATGGGAACCCGCGGTGATGGGGGCGAGCGAGGCGGCCGCGCACGCACACGCGGAGGCTGGGGCGGCGGTACTGCACCTGGGGGACGAGGCCATCGTGTCGACCCGCGCGCTGCGCACGCTCGGCGGCCAGGAGATGCGGGCGGTGCGACAGGCCGTCACCCGGGCCCGCGGACACGGCCTCCGGTCGCGGGTGCGCCGGCACCGTGACATCCCACCCGGTGAGATGAACGAGATCATCCGGCTGGCCGACCTGTGGCGGGACACCGGAACCGAACGAGGCTTCTCGATGGCGCTGGGCCGGCTCGGCGACCGCCTCGACGGGGATTGCCTGCTCGTCGAGGCGCTGACCGCCGAAGGTGAGTGTGTCGGACTGCTGTCGTTCGTACCGTGGGGTACCTCCGGCGCGTCACTGGATCTGATGCGCCGCGGCCCGAACGCACCGAACGGCTGCGTGGAGCTGATGGTCACCGACCTGGCGGCGGCCGCCGACGGTTTCGGCCTGCGGCGGCTGTCGCTGAATTTCGCGGTGATGCGCTCGGTGTTCGAGGAAGGTGCGCGGATCGGTGCCGGGCCGGTCCTGCGGCTGTGGCGATCGCTGCTGGTTTTCTCGTCCCGATGGTGGCAACTGGAGACCCTGTACCGTGCCAACGCGAAATATCAGCCGCAATGGGTGCCCCGGTTCCTCTGCTTCCAGGACAAGCGCTCCCTTCCGCGTGTCGGCTGGGCGGCAGCACTCGCGGAGGGTTTCGTCACGATGCCGTGGCGCAACGATCGTGGAGACGCCGCGCGTGAGTACACCGGCACCCGGATCGCGGTGCCCGCCGCAGTGCTGGAATCCGGTGTACTGCACGCCGACGGTAGCCCGCCGCGGACCGTCGAACCCGCGCCGGCCTCGCATCCTCGCCGCAGGCCCGAACAGGTCCGGGTCCGGATGGACGAACTCGCCGCACTCACCCGTGCCGGTATCGACCCGTATCCGGTCGCCGTGGCGCCGACCCATACGATCGGCGACGCGGCAGAGGCGGAGCTGGGTGCCACGGTGAGCATCGCCGGCCGGATTCTGCGGCTGCGCGATTTCGGCGGTGTGGTGTTCGCGGTGCTGCGGGACTGGTCCGGCGATATCCAGGTGCTGGTCGATGCCGGCCGGGTGAGTCGACGCCGGGCGCGTGAATTCGCCGACTTCGATCTCGGCGATCTGGTGGGTATCCGCGGAACTGTCGGAACCAGCCGGAACGGAACGGATTCCGTCCTCGCCACCGACTGGCGACTGGACGGGAAATGCCTGCACCCCCTCCCGGACAAATGGCGCGGTCTGGTGGATCCGGAGTCCCGGATCCGGCAGCGCTGTGTCGACCTGGTTGTCAACGAAAGCGCCCGCATACTGTTGCGGCAGCGCAGCGCCGTCATCGGGTCGATACGCGATACGCTCGGCGCCCGCGGCTATCTCGAAGTCGAGACCCCGATCCTCCAGCAAGTGCACGGTGGTGCGAACGCGGCGCCCTTCCATACCCACATCAATGCCTACAACCTCGATCTGTATCTGCGGATCGCACCGGAGCTATATCTCAAGCGTCTGTGCGTCGCCGGTATCCCCAAGGTTTTCGAACTCGGCCGAGCATTCCGGAACGAAGGCGCCGACTCCACCCACAATCCTGAGTTCACGATCCTCGAGGCCTATGCGGCCTACGGCGACTACGAGAAAATGATGGAACTGTGCCAGGATCTCGTTCGTGCGGCCGCGATCGCCGCGCACGGCAGGCCTGTCGTCCGACGCCCCGGTCCGGACGGCACGCCGGTCGATATCGATATTTCTGGGCCGTGGCCGGTGACGACGATGCACGACGCGGTCGGCGAGGTGATCGGATACCACCTGACGCCGCAGACTCCGGCGTCGGTGCTGCGGCAGTTGTGCGACGAGCGGGGGGTCCCGCACCAACCGAACTGGGACGCCGGCGCCCTGGCGCAGAAGATGTACGAGCACCTGGTCGAAGGGCATACCGGGTTTCCCACGTTCTATACGAATTTCCCGCTCTCGACGTCGCCGCTGACCCGGCCGCATCCGACCATCGCCGGTGTCGCGGCGAAATGGGACCTGGTGGCATGGGGCGTCGAACTCGGTACGGCCTACAGCGAACTGACCGATCCGATCGACCAGCGCCGTCGGCTCACCGCGCAGTCGCTGCTGGCTGCCGCCGGTAACGAGGAGGCCATGGAGGTGGACGAGGACTTTCTCCAGGCCCTCGAGCACGCCATGCCACCGACGGGTGGACTGGGCCTGGGTGTCGATCGCGTCGTCATGCTCATCACCGGTGGCAGCATCCGGGAATCGCTGGCGTTCCCGCTGGCCAAACCGCACGAATAGCGGACTCCCCGGCCGCCGGTTTCCGGTCGGGTCAGCGGGCCCGGGCCCGGCGCCGCTGCCACTCGACAGCGGGGTTCCACTGCGGCGCGGTTCGTGCCCGAGTGAGCGGGTAGGCGGCCAGCCCGATCGACAGCGCCGAGAAGTGCCCGAGAGCGGTGAAAGTGGGGTCGGTCGCCAACGGAACAGCGAACCACACGAGGCTCGCCCCGAGGTACAGCCACCGCCACGGGCGGGCCACATGATAGGTGAGAATCCCGACGATGCCGGCGAGGAAATAGCTGACGCCGATATCGCGTACATCGATCATGCCGGAATCGGCGTAACCGTGACGAATGGCCAGGGCGAGCACTCCCTGGCTGAGATAGGTGGCCCCGATATGCGCGGAAAGACCGGCGGCCGCCCAGCGCAACGAACCCAGCCACCGCTCGGCCGGGGCATGGAAAATACAGAAGAGCAGCAGGTAGGGCAGCCAGAACGCGCCGTCGATCCACAACAGACTGGTCACGAGGACATGTATCGGGTCGGACTCGAGGTGCCGGAGATTGGTCGACCGTTCGCCGAGTAGGTGTCGGAGGTCGGCGGACGGCAGCAGATGTTGCACGACCGTGGTCATCAACAGCAGCGTCAGCCAGGAAAAGGTCCACGGCGCGCTGCGGACGTAGTGCCACAGGAAAGCTGTGCCACGGTGCGGTGTACGGACGGTATCAGCTATGTCACCCATCGGCGGCCCTCCGTTGTGGAGTCCTTCGACCTGAGGGCCGCGGTCGCCCTCTGTAGCTTCGGGTTCGACATTACCCGCAGGTCAGAAGCTCGTCGCATCTTATTTCGGAAGGTCGCCGGCCGGTACATCGGCCGAACGCCGCGGATGCGGCGCGCGCCATACTGGACGTCATGTCGTGGACCGGGTTCCTCGGAGCGGTGCTCGACCTACCGGTGACGACGACAGGTGCGGTCTTTGTGTTCACCGTCGTCACGGCGGTGGGCCTGGCGACGCTGGCCACCCGTCTGCAGCGTCGCTGGCTGCGCGTCGGCCTCACCACAGTGGCGGTGGCGGATGTCGCAACGGTAGTGATCGCGGCAGTGCTCGTCGAGAAGGTATGGCGGCCGTTCCCCGACCGGCTGCCCGTGGTCGTCTATGTATGGGCCGGGGTGGCGGTTCTCGCCGTCGCGCTGCTGGCCGGTCGCTGTGTCGTCCGTCGCCGGGAACGGTCGCGACCGCTGGTCGCCGCCGGGTTGCTCGGCGTGGCGACGGCGGTGGTGCTCTGCGCTGTGGGCGGAATCAACGCGGTCTACGACGCATACCCGACAGTGCGTACGGTCCTCGGCATCAACGACTTCCGCATCGTTCCGTTCGATGCCGCCCTGGCACCCGGGCCGCGACCGGTCGAGGGGCTCGGGGGTTGGACGCCGCCCGCCGATCTTCCGGATTCCGGTGCGGTGGCGAAGACCGCCATCCCGGGGGTTGTCTCCCGGTTCCCCGCGCGGGAGGCGCGGATCTATCTGCCGCCGGCCTACTTCGCGTCTCCGCGCCCCGATCTGCCGGTCCTCGTGCTCTTGGCAGGCCAGCCCGGCGGCCCCGACGACTGGCTGGTCGGAGGCCGATTGACCGAGACCATGGACGCGTACGCAGCCGGGCATCGGGGGCTGGCCCCGATCGTCGTGCTCGCCGACGGCACCGGTGGCCAGTTCCGTAATCCGCTCTGCGTCGATTCGCATCGTGGCAATGCGGCGACGTACCTGAGCGTCGATGTGCCGGAGTGGGTGCGCAGCCATTTGCAGACCGATCCGGATCCGCGTGCGTGGGCCGTCGGCGGTTTGTCGTCCGGTGGTACGTGCGCTGTGCAACTTGCGACCACGCGCCCTGAGGTCTATCCCACCTTCCTGGACCTGTCCGGACAGGCCGAACCGTCCATCGGCGATCGGAACACCACCATCCGGGACGTCTTCGGCGGCGACGCGGAGGCCTTCGCCCGTAACGATCCGGCCGAGCTGCTGGCGCGCAACCGATACCCCGACTCGGCCGGTGCGTTCGTGGTGGGAGTCGAGGACACCGATAATCGTGGTGCCGTGGAGCGACTCGCCGCCGCCGCGCACGCCGCGGGAATGAACGTTCATCTCTCCGAAGTGCCCGGTGAGCACACCTTCACTGTGTGGGCCGCCGGCCTCGAGAAAGAGCTCCCGTGGCTCGGCCACCGACTCGGCCTCGACGGGTAGGGCACTGCGAGCTGGGCAGGGCGGTCGCCGGAATCGATCGGGGAATCGGTGATCTACAACGCGCGGCGCGATCTCCTGGCGTTTTCGTGAGTAGGTTCGTGAATATGGACAACGAGGGACCGAGCCGGACAGCGCTCGCGGCCGCCTACGCCCGTGCCTACCATCACATTGCCGACCGGCCGAGGATTCTCACCGATCCACTGGCGGCCCGTCTGCTGGGGGTCACCACCGATGAGCTCACCGAGTTGGGCCGGCCCGCGCAGGATCGACCCGGTGACGGTGGCGGCACGGGAATCCTGCGGCTGGCTGTCGGTGATCGGCCGCGTCGCCTGTTCTTCGCTGCTCGTGCCCGTTTCGCCGAGGATCGGGTGGCGGCGGCTGCCGCTGCCGGCGTGCGACAGGTGGTGATCCTCGGTGCCGGCCTGGATACTTTCGCCTATCGCAACCCGCATCCCGACCTGTGTGTCTTCGAGGTCGACCATCCCGCTACCCAAGCGTGGAAGCATCAACGGCTCACCGCATCCGGTATCGACCGGCCCGAGCGGTTGACCTTCGTGCCGGTAGACTTCGAAACCGACACACTGGCAACACGATTGGAGGCCGCCGGGTTCAGCCGGACCGATCCGGCGGTATTCGTGTGGCTCGGTGTCGTCTTCTATCTGACCCCCGACGCCGCTCGCACCACCCTCGAATACATTGCGCGTCGACCCGGGTCGGTCGAGGTGATCTTCGACTATCTACAGTCGGCGGACACCGACGAGGATCGCGCACAGCTGCAGGCGCGCGCGAATCGCGCGGCAGCGGTCGGCGAACCCTGGTTCAGTTACTTCGCTCCGGACGACCTCGCCGCTCAGTTGCGTGCGCTCGGCTTCACCGACATCGAGGACCACTCCGCCGCCGACCTCATCGCCGGGTACCTCGGTGGATCCGCGGAATTCGAGGGCGAACCACCCCGGGCGTTGCGCCCGGTCCGCATACTTCGAGCGAGCCGCTGAGGATTTCTCGCAGCTTCCTTTTCGGCGGACGCCGTCCGGCGGGGTGCCGATATCGATGATCGATACGTTTCGGCGGGTCTTGTGTCGGCTCGGACACACAGTGGATGTCGTTGCGCGTACAGACCCGTCGGGTCCGAAGCCGAAGAATTGCGGTCGCTGAAGCGAATGCCGTTCGAAGGAGATTTCACGTGATGAAGGCAAAGAGGACAATCGCAGTGTGCGCGAGCGCAATCGGAATTGCCACCGGCGCGGCGGTACTCCACCCCGCAACCGCGTCCGCGGCAACCTACGGCGGTCAGTGCGGTAAGGGTTACGACGTGATCGATTCGCGCGAACTCGACGGCGGAACCGTCTACCTGACCTACAACGGTGTGCGGAACTGCGTCGTCACCGTACGGGACCGGCCGGGGAAACCGGTGCGGATGGGCGCCGGACTGCGGACGTCGAAGGATCACAGCGATGTGCTCATCGATGATGCCGACTACACCGAGTTCGCCGGCCCGGTGAAAGTCGAGGCGAAGGGTGAGTGCATCGACTGGGGCGGTCTCATCGGTGACGACATATGGCAGACCTTCGAGGTGCATTGCGGCTGAACAGTACAGACAGCGGCCGTCCGACCGGCGCTGCGCAGATGTCACACGGCTGGACTCGCCCGCCCGAAGGAGGCTCGAGCATATCGAACGCCGAAGTGGACTGCGGCGCGGGTCTTGCATTGTGAGAGGTTTTCCAAGAGATAGCTGGTTACCTGTCATTTTGGTGAAAAAATGACATTTCACATCCTTTGTGGGCTAGATTCCTGCTACGCCGGACAGTCGGCGATGAGAAGTCGGAGGAATACCGTGGAATATCTGGGCTCTGTCGCCGGGATCTTGCAGATGATCATCGGCACCATCCTTGCCAATACCGGATCGGGTGGTTCGGGCTCCGGCTGGTGAGCTTCGCGGATTCGGCTCGTCGTTCGCGAGCCGAATCCGCCCCGGCATCCACTGTCCGGGTGGCTGCGCGAGTCCGCGCCCGCAGTGTGTACCCACGAGAAGTATCGGTGTATAGCGCGTTTCGGTAACGACCGAGGCGTTTTCCGGCGCCACCAGGCTCGGACGGGTCACCATCGGTAGATGGGGGCCGATCCACACGAACACAGATCGACGCTGGCGATGCCGGAAGCGCGCCTGATAGCGACGAACCCACCGGAGTATGTGCGCGCCGAGGACATACCGACTCACCGGCATCGATGGCCGGCCGGAATGTTGCGGTGCGCGAACTGTTCCGCAGTGGTCCACGCGGTGTATCCCACGCCGAAGGAGCGGTCGCGAGCCCACCGGCCGCATTTCCGGCGCCAGCCACACGCAGACGGTAGAGCGAACCCGCACGATCCCAACTGCCGCTACAACGTGAGTCAGCGGATCCGTGTGATTCGAGCCGACAGCGCCGAAGCGCTGGTTCGGGAACGGTCGATGTCGGGACGCCGACGCTACCGGCTGGTGGTTCCGGAGGCGTTCGGCCCTGCCGACGCGCGCGAGAGTGTCGCCGGTGGTGTCCAGGTGGTCGCCGAACGACTGACGACGGTTCTCAACACTGCCGCGAAGATCGCGGCGCTGCTCGAGGACTACACAGCTCGAGATGTCGACCCGGACATCGAATGGTATGCCGAATGCCGGGGGAAGCGGGTGAAATGGCTGAGCTTCCTCTATATCCCGCAGCGCACCTGGGCCCTGCGCGAGCGGCTGAGGCTCGAACGGCCGCCGGCCCATCCGGTGGCCGTCATCTTCGCCGCGTACGAACCGAGGACACCATGGCCGGGCAGGGTCCGTCTCGGGCGGCGGCCCCGCGACGGCTGTCGGGCGGCGAGGTATCCGCTGCTACCCGAGCCAGGAAGACCGACGGCCGGAGAGCTTGTCGTAGTCGGCGAGAAACAACTCGTGGAGGCGGCATTCGCAGCGGGATCGGGCAAACACTACATCGGTTACGGCATGTGGACGCGCGATATCCAGGACCGAGGCCGACCGGATTCGCCCAGGCTCTCGCTGCGGATGAACAACGCCCGCCAAGTGGCGCCGCTACCGGAAAGCATCAGCCCGGCAGCGCTGTCGAGATGGCGATACCGGCCGCCGACCCACTATTGACCGGGCTCAGCCGCTGCTGCTCGCCGCACGCATCGTGGTCGCAACTTCGTCACCGACTTCCCGGCCGTGCAGCGTGCGGTCAGATATCGTCGATCCGGAAGAGCACGCACCGGCCTGCCAGCGCGGCGAACTCGTCCGGGTCGTCGCTGGTCACCACGCCGGATTTGATCATGACCGGCACCCCGGTGGGCACCAGGCGCGGAAACTCCCGCAGCACCGGTTCGCTTTCGCTCGCCGGTATCTCCACCAGCCGCACGGTGCGCTGCAGCCGGCCGACCTTCAACTCCGCGGTGGCCGCGGCCTGTACGTTCTTCACCCAGTCCGCGCCGGGAATACCACCGAGCACATACTCGAGGCCGTCGTATTCGAACGGCGTCACCGGAGTCGTCCGGGGTTTACCCGATTTCCGACCCGGCACGGTGAGCAGCGCCATCGGCAGCGACACGCCTATCCGGCTGACCGCGACCATTGCCCGGTTGACGGGTTTGAGCCAGCGGGGGATTCGGACTCCGCGTTCGTCTGCCACATGCACTCCTGGGGTGATTCGGTATCGACGGCCCACGCCGAGATGAGCGGCCCGGGGTCGAAATATTACTTCGGCGCGAACGTCACCACTCCCCAGCGGTGGTCCCAGCACCGGTGAGTTGTCGACCTCGCCGTCTCCGCTGATGAGCATGAACGGACGGTTCAGCCCATCGGTGACAACCGATCCCCACAGCCGGCCGTCCGGATCGGCAGCCGCCGCGATCCGGGGATCGTCGTGCATCGCCTGGGCCGCGGTCGCGCCGCCCAGGGAATGTCCGAACATCACGACCTTCGACATGTCGAGTGCGCTGGAGAGGTTCGCGGGCAGCGGATGCCGGTCGACGTCCGGATTGTTCCCCGCGGCGATATCGGTGAGCTCGTCGAGCACGAACCCGGTGTCGGCCACCCGGATGGTCGATGCGGTGGTGATCTGTGCCTCGGCCCGGCCGGTCGGTGGCCGGACGCAGAACGCTCTGTTCGATCCGCTCGCCGGGAAATTCCGTCGCGGTTTCACAGGTGTGGCTCAGGGTGACGACGACGAAACCGTGGCCGGCAAGATCTACGGCTTGCGCGGTGCTCAGTTCACGCGGCGAACCCAGGCCCGGTGAGAACACGACGACAGGGCGGCGATCACCGGACACCTCCGCGGCCGCGCCGACTTCGCCGTGGCCGGGCGCCCACGCCCATTGTTTCTCCGGCGAGGCACCGATCTGATATTCGCGGGGACACCCGGCGGCGGCTCCGGGGAGCAGAGGCCGATGCGGCGCGTCTCGAGGGCCCACTTCGTCAGTCCTGCGTGACCGAAAAAAGGGGGGTATCCGATGAAGCTGTGTCGACGGTATACAGGGGGCATGCCGAGTCCGCACTGGCAGCCGTTCCTGGTGGCGGCTCCGCTGATCGCCTTCACTCCGGGTGCGAACCAGCTTCTGTCGCTGCGCAACGCGGTGCAGCAGGGAACGATGGACGCGCTGGTGGCTGTGGCCGGCCGGCTGTCGGCTTTCCTGCTGCTCGTCCTCGCGACCGCGGTGGGGCTGGGTGAGCTGCTGGTCACTTCCGAGCCCGTCTTCACCGCGGTGAAATGGTGCGGGGTGGCGTATCTGCTCTACCTCGGCGGATACATGCTCTATCAGAGCCGCGCTGCCGGGCCATCGGACGCGCACGGGGGCCGGGACCCGGGCACGCGGTCGCTGCGCCGAACCCGATGGCAGCTGACGCGCCAGGAGTTCGTGGTGGCGCTCACCAATCCCAAAGCGCTGCTGTTGTTCGCCGCGCTCCTGCCCCAGTTCGTGGATCACGCGGCGGGGTCGATGAATGCGCAACTGCTCGCGCTGGGCGTCGCCTACCTCGCTGTCGAGTTCGTCGCGGCGACGGTGTACACGGGGGTCGGCGGAACCCTCAACTCGTTCGACATCAGATCACGCACCCGGCGACTGCTGGATCGTGGCACCGGTGCCACGATGCTCGCCGTCGCGGGTGGGCTCGCCTTCACACACCGGTGAGCCGACGTTGCCCGTGTTCAGGCTGCGGGAAATCGGGTCAGCAGAGCGTCGCGGGCGCTTTCGACCTCGGGCTGATTCCGGCCGAGGACCGTGACGACCGGGAAGATATCGCCGGTGACGGCGGGTCCGGCGGCGAAGGCGTAGCTCGTATGACCGATCTCCGGCAGGTGGGTGACGAACACCTGCCGCCCGTCGAAGGTGCGCGTTTCCTGATGATCGATATCGGCTACGGCCTGATAGGTGTACTCGATCATGGTGTCCGCGCCGAATTTGCAGTTCTGCACCAGCTGGTTGTCCTCGGCCGGCAGCAGCGGTGCGGCGCCGATCCGCGGCAGGATCTCGCAGGGATCGGCGCCGGTGAGCACAGTGCGCACCGAATCCGGCGACGTTCCGTAGGCGGGGCCGGTGGGCAGCTGGGCGATGGCTACGTCGATCAGCGCATTGCCGAGCGCGCAGGTATCGGTCGCCGGATCCGCCCGCAGGGAGAGGAGTACCTGCACCGTGGACGGGAACTGGGCGGTCACCCAGCACTGCCCGCTCGAACCGGGCGGCGTCTCGCCCATCGGGGCCGGCACCTCCACCGCGACCTCGCCCACCCGGCGCGTTTCGTCGACGGCGCTGGACGCGGGCACCCGCGCGAGCGTCCAGTGCAATTCGGCCGGGGCCGGGCCGCCGGTGTCGAGGGTGGCGGAGCAGCTGTTCGGCGCGGGGACGCCGAGATGCACATCGCGGACGGTCCCGTGCTCGTCGAGAGCGGTTCGGGGGATCACCGCAGCGGCGCGTGGTCGATCCAGCCTCGCCTTGCCCGGACAGCGGCTCGATCCGACTGTCGCCGTCGTCCTCGATTGGCGTGTCGGGACACACTGCCCCGTCATCCCGTTACGGTGCGGGGGTCGACCCATCGGAACTGCCCGGCGGCCGACGGGTAGGAGCTCCTTCGGCGGCCGGGCACCGCGCAGCCCGACCGAGAGGATCTGGACTTGAGCGAAATCTCGCGCCGTGACCTGCTCAGAACGTCGGCCGCCACCGGCGTCGGTGCGATCGTCGTATCGGGTCTCACGGCCGCAGATAAGCCGGAGGGCGCGGATACGAGCGTCTCGGAAGAGGTGGCCGTGGGCGCCCCGAGCCGAAGCCCGGAATGCCCGCCCGCGACGCTGACCGGCCATATCGTCCGCCCCGGCGACGCGTCGTACCCGCAGGAGCGACTCGGCTGGGACCAGCTCTTTTCCCACTACCCGCTGGTCATCGTCTTCGCGCAGGAAACCCGGGACGTGGTGAACGCTCTCACCTGGGCCCGGCAGCACGACGTCGCGCTGCGAGTACGCAGCGGCCGGCACGCCCTCGAAGGCTGGTCGAACATCGACAACGGCATCGTGATCGATGTCAGCCGGTTGAAGTCGGTCCGGATCGACCCCGGTGTTCATACCGCGACGATCGGTGCCGGACTCACCCAGCTCGAAGCGGTGACGGCGCTCGCGAAGCAGAATCTCGCGGTCACAACCGGAAGCGAGGGCAGCGTGAGCGTGTGCGGTGCGACGCTCGGCGGCGGCCTCGGGCCCCTCAACCGCTGGCTCGGTATGGCCTGCGACAGCCTGGTGGCCGCCGAAGTCGTCGTCCCGTCGGGTCACGACTGCGCCGAGGTGATCAACGTGGACGCGCAGCACCACTCGGACCTGCTCTGGGCGCTGCGCGGGGCGGGCAACGGTAACTTCGGCATCGTCACACAACTCACCTACCAGGTGCATCCGCTCGCGCGCCTCGCCGCTGTGCAGGCGACCTGGGATGGAACAGGGGACCTGTACGAGATCTTCGAGGCCTGGCAGCGCACGATACCGTCCGCCGACAGCCGCCTGGGCTCCGAGCTCGAGATCCACAAGTCCCAGATCCTGCTGTCGGCGTGGCTCGTGGAGGGGACGACAGCACAGGCCGAAGAGATGCTGGCTCCGATCCTGTCGGTCGGTAAGCCAGATGTCACAGGGCAGGTCGGCAACTGGGGCGATATCTTCGCGGCAGCCCAGACCCCGCTTCCGCAGGAGCCCGCGAACTGGAAGTTCTTCTCGCAGTTCGTCGAACAACCGTTCCCGAAGAAAGCGATCGACATCATCGGCGACTTCATGCGAAACGCCCCGACAGAGCAGAGCAACTACTTCGTCGATGCCTTCGGCGGCGCGATCCGGACGGAGCCACCCGGCGGCACGGCGTTCGCGCATCGTGATGCGCTGTTCTACGGCGAGATCGGCGCGGGCTGGGGGACTCGTTCGACTCGACCGGGTGTCGACGACCCGCTGACCGCGCAGGCCCAGGCCTGGACCGCTGAGTTCAGCCAGGCGCTGCGGCCGTATGTGGACGGCGCCTACGTCAACGTACCCAACGTCGGAATGCAGGAGTGGGAAATCGCCTACTGGGGGAGGCAGCGCTTCGAACAGCTGCGGCGGATCAAGGCGGAATACGATCCCCGCAACGTCTTCCGGTACGAGCAGAGCATCCCACCCGCGTCCCGGTGACCGGCAGGTCGCCACTGCTCCCCGGACTGTGAGTCGCCGGGCGGTTCACTGCCGCGGACCCGGACTCTGTACGGGCCCTCGCGCTCGGTCGGGAGCCTCGCCGGAGCTCGGTTCCCGCCGGTGCTCTGCTGATCACGAACACGCATGGAAGGCCGCCCCGGCCGATATCTCGGCGCCGGTGAAAGTTCACGGCTCGAGGACGACTGCGGCCGTCGCTGGAGTAAGCGTCATGGGTGCATACCCTGCGGGTACTCGCCGCCCGAGATGACGAGAATGCCGGCGGATCCAGCACCGCCCATATACGGCGATTCGGCCGACCGCGTCGACGCGAGCGGTCGGGCCCGACCGTGAAGGTCCGGCGAACACCTCTCGGAATTCGTGCCGGGTCTCGGCGTGGATGTTGCTTCGGTAGTGCGTGATTCGCGGCGGGCGGCTACCTTCGTCCTCGAAGAGTTGCGGTGGGTGTGGGTGTGAGTAGGGGTGAGTGTGGCCAGGATCAGAGTGCGGGATCGGCTGCGATTCTGGTTCGACCGGACGATGGATCGCGGGACGCCGGCGTTGATCGGCTGGCTCGGTCTGGCATCGGCGGTGCTGATCGGGGTGACCACGGCGCTGGCCGCGCTGCTGGCACCGGCCGACGTCGCGGGCGTCAAAGGCGGCTGGGTGGGTGTGGCGTGGATGAGTCTGCTGCGCACGCTCGATCCCGGGACCATGGGCAGCGACGACGCGACCGTGTTCAGTGTGCCGTTCCTGGTGTTGATGCTGGTGGTGACGCTCGGCGGGATCTTCATCGTCAGTTCGTTGATCGGTGTGCTCGTGACCGGGATGGAACATCGGATAGCGCAACTGCGCAAGGGCCGCGCCCCGTTGATCGAGGCCGGACATACGGTCGTGCTGGGCTGGTCGGATCAGGTGTTCACCGTGGTGTCCGAACTGGCCACGGCAAACGAGAGAACTCGCCGCTCGAGCGTGGTGGTCCTGGCCGATCGGGACAAGGTCGATATGGAGGATCAGATCCGCGCCCGGGTCGGGGCCACCGGCCGCACCCGGGTGACCTGCCGGTCGGGCAGCCCGCTCAAGCGCAGCGACCTGGAGCTGGTCAGTCCGGACACGGCCAAATCGATCATCGTGCTGCCGCGGCCGGGCGACGACGCCGATATCGACGTGATCAAAGCTCTGCTGCTGCTGAACAACCGATCGTGGCCGGCCCGGCGACCCCATATCGTCACCGCCGTCCGGCAGTCCGAGGACGTGGCCGCGGCCCGGCTGGCCACCGACGCAGACACCCTGGTCATCGATGCCGAGGACATCACGGTCCGGATCGTGGTCCAGTCGCATCGCCAGTCGGGCCTGTCCACGGTGTGCACAGACCTGCTGGACTTCGCCGGCAACGGCCTCTACCTGCGGGCCGAGCCCACCCTGGCCGGACAGACCTTCGGTGACGCACTCAGCGCCTACGACACGAGTTGTCCGGTGGGACTGCGCCGCAGCGACGGGACGGTGGCGGTGAACCCGCCCATGGACACTGTGATCGCCGCGGACGACCAGATCATCGTGCTCGCCGAAGACGACCTGCTGGTGGAATTGGCGGCCGAGCCGGTGCCCGTGGTCACCGAGGCCGTGGTTCAGCTTCCCGACGACGCCCCCGGCCCCGCACCCGACCGGACCCTGCTGATCGGGTGGAACTCACGCGGCCCTCGTATTCTCGGGCTGCTGGACGAGTACGTCGCCCCCGGCTCGGTGCTAGACATCGCTGCCCCGCAGCCCCCGCCCGCTGATGTCACCGACAGTCCGCGAGCCAATCTGATTGTCGGCTATCGGGCCTGCCGGCCGACCAGCCGGCGCTCGCTGGAAGCGCTGAACCCGGGCAGTTACCAGCACGTCATCGTGCTCACCGACGATCTGCTGGAGGAGGATCGCGCCGACGACCGGACCCTGGTGACCCTCTTGCATCTGCGCGACATCGAAGTCCGGCTCGGCGATCCGTATTCGATCGTCACCGAGATGAACGACGATGCGAACCGGGAGATCGCGCAGGTCACCAGAGCCGACGACTTCATTGTCAGCAGTAAATTGATCAGCCTGCTGCTCACTCAGCTCGCGGAGAACCGCCATCTGCATGCGGTGTTCACCGATCTGTTCGATCCCAGCGGTTCGGAGATCTACCTCAAGCCCGCCGCCGACTACGTCACCCCCGGCGTAGAGGTCAATTTCGCCACCGTCGTCCATGCGGCGCGGTTGCGTGGGGAGGCGGCGATCGGCTACCGGCTCCATCGCTACGCCGGCCGTCCACCGGCCTACGGTGTCACTCTCAATCCGTCCAAGGACACCACGATCACGCTGTCCGCCATGGACAGCGTGATCGTGGTCGCCGAAGACTGACTCTCCTCCGGGAGCCGCCGACGGCACTGTCCGGGGGCAACGACCGGGCGAGAGCACCGTCGGCAACGACCGGCTCGGCGCTGCCGACGATCCGGAGGGAGCGGATGTCGCAACCCTCGGCAGTCGCGTTGCCGGGGCCGCCCGGTCCAGGGCGCCGATGATCGTGGCCGGATCGCCGGCGCAGCCGGTGCCGACGGGTCATACCTAGGGAACGGCACTCCGATTGCCGATGTGTGCCTTCTACCTATACGACGATCCTCGTTTCGTCGGCGGTCAGCGACTGCGACCGCGGCGGAATCGAGGGGTTTTCGCCGAGTTCGGTCGCGCTCCACGCCGGAGCATGTGCGAGGCCGCCGACGAGAAGCCCGGGCCGGCCGGGGCCCGGAAGATCGAATGCCGGCCTCCGCAGTGTGGGGAGATCGGTGACATGGAAGCGGTGCAGGGATGTATGGGGCGGGTCGATGCTGGTTTCTGTGACGCGTGGGGCGGCCGGGCGCCTGCACGGGCCGGGCGCGGTCACCGGCAATATCCATGCGGCCACCGGCACTGTGACGATGCGGCGCTACGAGGGTCGGGTGTCGAACGCGTTGTTCGTGGAGCGCTCGGAACCGGGCAGTGCCCTGTTCGGGACCTATCGGGGACCGGGGAACAGCCCGCGGCCGCCCGCGGGCTCGTAACCGGTCGGGCACGCTCACACACCGCGCGGGACCAGAGCCGGTACCACGAAAGTGCGGATCTTCTCGCGCATCCGGTCCAGTGAGCTCGCTTCCTCGGCGCCGCGGCTGATGTACATGATCTCTATCTCGGAGATCCATTCGCAGACCAGCCGCAGATCCAGCTCCGGCCGGATCTCGCCGCTGCGCTGCGCGGCGGTGAGCACCGGTTCCCAGAGTTCGTAGGTGAGCTCGACCGCGCGTCCGGATTCGGTGAGCAGCTGGGTGGACAGGATCATCTCCTCCGGCGAGACCAGGCGGTGCATCATCGGGTCGAGCATGCCCTTGCGGATGTCCTCGCAGATTCCTTCGACCAGCTTGTCCTCGATGCCCGGCCAGCGCGCGATACCGGCGCGGGCCGGACCCATGTTCGCCCGGGCCCGGCGGGTCACGGATTCGGCGACCAGTGAATCCCGGTCGGTGAAGTAGCGGTACACGGTGGCCCGGGAGACCGACGCCGCACGTGCCACATCTTCCATGGTCGTCTTGGTGATGCCGTAACGGGCGAAGCACGATTCCGCCGCGACCAGGATGGCCGACCGCGCGTCGGTGCCGTTCGCCGTCCTCGTACCGCTCGCTGTCACGGTTCGCACCGTACCAACGATCAACATAATCGAAAAGCTTTAGATAAGACACTAGACAAAATTTGTAACACGTGCCACGCTCGGACGTATGGAGCGCGAGGAGAAGATCAGGCTCACCCAGCGGCTGATCGCTCATGTGGACAACGACACCACCGACTACGCGGACGATCTGCTCCGCGTGCCCTTCTCGGTGTTCGACGACCCGGAGCTGGCCACCAAGGAACGCGAAGTGGTGCGCCGGTTTCCGCATATCGTGGCGCACGTCGACGAACTGCAGAAGTCCGGCGATTTCCTGACCACCGAGCTGATCGGCACTCCGCTGCTGGTGGTGAAACAGAACGACGGCAGTGTGAAGGCCTTCTCGAATGTGTGCCGGCACCGTGGTTCGAAGGTCGAATTCGGTGAGTCGGGGTGCAAACGGGTCTTCTCCTGCCCCTATCACAACTGGTCCTACGGTAAGGACGGGTCGCTGCGGGGGCTACCGCACGCGGACGGATTCGAGGGTATGGACCGCTCGGAATACGGACTGGTCGAATTCCCGTGCGAAGTGCGGCACGGATTGATCTGGGTGGTGCCGACCGTGGGCGCGGAATTGGATATCGCCGCGGTGCTCGGCCCCAAACACGACGCCGAGGTCACCGATACCGGGATGGCCACCTCCCACCAGGTCCGCAAGGAGACCTGGCGGCTGGGCATGAACTGGAAGATCGCCGTGGACGGGGTGCAGGACTCCTATCACCTCTGCCAGCTGCACACCAAGACGGTCTGCAACTACCTCGAGGGCAATATCACCGCCTTCGACCCGGTGGGCCGGTCCTGGCGGCTGGTGGTGGCGCGCAAGGCGATCACCGAGGTACGCGACGCCGATCCCGACAGCTTCGATGTGCGCGACTACTCGCTGGCGAACTACACGGTTTATCCGGGCACCATGCTGGTCACCG
Organism: Nocardia sp. NPDC001965; assembly: GCF_053594175.1. Lineage (NCBI taxonomy): Bacteria > Bacillati > Actinomycetota > Actinomycetes > Mycobacteriales > Nocardiaceae > Nocardia > Nocardia sp. NPDC001965. The sequence goes on along the minus strand of NZ_JBSFDZ010000008.1, from coordinate 161,574 downwards.
AGCCCAACCATTTCGAGATCTGGACCATCGTCCCGGACAAGGAAGACCCCAATGTCAGCTACTGCACCATCCGGCTGCTCTCACCCCGCAAACCGGAGACACCACGGGAGGAGCGGATCCTGGAGAAGAACTGGGAACTGCTCATGGAAACCCTGCACGCCGAGGACTGGTTCGTCACCAAGACGATCACCGACAATGCCGCGCACGGACAGGTCCACGAATTGATCTACGGCCGCAACGAACTGCCCGGTCAGATATTCCACAATATGGTCGCCGCCGATGTCGCCACGCTCGATCGGGAGCGTACGGCTGCGCCGGTGGCAAGCCGGTAGCGCGTCGTGAGCGACGACGATCTGCGCACGGACCGGCCGGCTCCGGGGGTACTGCGGCTGACGCTGAACCGGCCCGCCGTGCGGAATGCGATCACCCTGGACCTGCAGCGGCGGATGGACGACGAGCTGTCGGTGGCCGCGGCCGACGATTCGGTGCGGGCGGTGGTGCTCGCCGCAGCGGGGGACCGGGCGTTCAGCGCCGGATACGATCTGGCCGAACTCGCCGCGCTGACACCCGCACAGGCCGTGGCCGCGACCGCTGAGCGCGAGGAGCTGCTGTGGCGGTACGTCACCTTTCCCAAACCGACCGTGGCGGCCGTGCACGGCGCAGCGCACGGCGCGGGCACCATGTTGGCCGTGTGTTCGGACCTGCGGGTCGGCGGCGCGGATACCTCGATGGCAGCCTCCGCCGCAAGATACGGCGGTGTGAACCTCACTTGGCTGCTCGATTCGCTGATCGGCGGGGCGCACGCTCGTGACCTGCTGTTGACGGCGCGCGAGGTACGCGGTGCCGAGGCCCATCGGATCGGGTTGCTGCATCGCTACGCGGTCGATGTCGCCGCGGCCGCGGTGGATCTCGCGCAGCTGATGGCCGAGCGGCCCGCCGCGGGGTTGCGGGAGATCAAGGCGCTGCTGCTGGCAGGTGCGGGCCGGAGCCTGCGTGACCGGTTCGACCGAGAGAACGCCGCGGTGCGATCGAACCTGGCGGAGCAGCCGATATCCGAGATGTTCTCGTCGTTCTTCGCGAGCCGGAGTCGGGTTCCGGAGGTCGAGGTATGAGTGTGCCGGGCCCCGAGGCGGCGGCGCACCATGACCGGGTAGGGCCTCCGCTCGGGCCGCATGAGGACCGTGTGCGTGAACTGAGCGCGGAGATGGTAACGCAGCGTGACCACACCCGGCGCCCGTTCGGGCCGGAGGAGCAGATGGCGAACGGCCCGGGGGTACGACCTGGGCGTGACCGTGTCGGGGCCCCGGGTGGGTCGCGCGCGAATGACCCGAGCTGGGACGATCCATTCCTGCCGACCCGGGAGTCCGGCGACGAATACGCCGGACTCGTCCGGGCGCTGCGGGCTGTTCAGGAAGCGGTCACCAGGAGTCGGCCGACTCCGGCGGTCGCCGCCGCTGCGGGTGCCCGCCTGTCCGAGATCGCTACCGGGATGCGGGAATTCGAAGTCGACGAGGATTGCCAGACTGCCGGAAAACGCTGGGATCTGGCCGGGCGCGGGCACGCGCTGGCGCCGCCGCTGCATCTCGACGAGATCACCGCGACCTCGGCGCGGGGCCGGGTCACCGTGGGGCGCTTCCACTCCGGGCGGTATGCGATGAACGGTGGTGTGACACCGTTGATCTTCGACGAGATCCTGGCCCGGCTGGCCAACCACGGCCGGCCGTGGGCGCGGACCGCGCATCTCGGTGTCGATTTCCGGGCGCCCGCGCCGCTGCACACCGAACTGACGGTGACCGCCCGAATTGTCCGGCAGGAGGGCCGCAAACGCTTCCTGCGCGGCGCTCTCCACCACGGTGACCGGTTGCTGGCCGAAGCCGACGGTTTGTGGATCGAGCTGAAACCCGAACAGACACACAATATTTCCGACGGACAGGAAGGAGCCGGGCAATGAGCGGCTTCTCGCTGCTGAACGGCGTGCGGGTACTCGAGGTGGCCCAGCTCGCCCCCTCCTCACTGGGTGGCCATCTGGCCGATCTCGGTGCCGAGGTGATCAAGGTCGAAGCCGCGCCGGGCGGCGATCCGGTGCGGGTCGGCGGTAGTCGCGCGGTGGGCGAGCCGGATGGTCCGGCATTCATGCATCTGCGCTGGAACCGGGGCAAGAAGTCGGTGGCACTCGATCTGCGGACATCGGAGGGGAAGCAGGCGTTTCTCGATCTGGCGCGCTCCTGCGATGCGGTGATCGAGGGGATGCGCGGCGGCTATCTGGACTGGCTCGGTATCGGCTTCGACGCATTGCACGCCGTGAATCCGAGAATCGTCCTGTGCACCGTATCCGGGATGGGCACCGACGGCCCGTACCGCACGCTGGGTACCGGTGGTCCGGTGTTCGACGCCTATGCGGGTCTGCGCGCGGTGACTACGCCGGACGAGCCGCCGGTCACCGGTATCGCCGGTTCCACCAGCCCGCCGATCGCCATGTATGCGCTGGGTGCCTACGGGGCGATGGGGCTGCTCGCGGCGCTGCACCGGGCGCGCACCACGGGCGCCGGATGCCGGGTGGAGGTGTCCGGGATCGATATCGCGGCGGCGTGGATGCCGGATCTGGCGGACGCGGAGCTGAACCGTGACCGGTCGATGCCCCGACCGACCTGGTTGCCGGACGGGCGGTTGCCGGACTGGCCACGGCTGGAGGCCTACCGGACCAAGGACGGCGCGGCGATTCTCTTCGGCTCCCATGTGGAGAAGTTCTGGCGCAATTTCCTGCTCGCGGTGGGGCGGGACGATCTCGTCGAGGTGGACCTGACCGGCACCGACGACGAAGCGCCCGCGCGCGCGGATCTCGTCTGGCGGGCGCTGACCGAGATCTTCGCGCAGCGCACCCGGGACGAGTGGGTGCGGTTGTTCGTCGAGCACCAGATCGCCGGCGGCCCGGTCAATACCGTGTCCGAGATGCTGGCCGATCCGCACTTCCGGGCGCGGGAGAACACCTATCGCGTCGAGTACGAGGGCGCCGGGGAGCTCGAATTCCTGGTGAGTCCCGTCCGGGTGGCGGGCGAGGAGTTCGCGCCGGCTCTTCCACCGGTGGTGGGGGTCGATACTGCGCGGGTGTTGCGTGAGATCGCGGGATATGACGACGAGCGGATCGCCGCGGCTACCGCTGGGCTATCGATAGGCGCGGGGGCCGCCACGGAGGGCTGAGCCGGCCATTTCGCCTAGGACGACGCCCCGGTGGGCATTTTCACCGCGGGTGTCGTCGGCGTGCGCGCGGGTGGATGCGGGTATATCGCCGAAATCGGGTATTGCTCCAGCTATCTACAGGTGTTAGGTTTACGGCACGCAGTGAGCGCGATCACATCGCCCCTGTCTACGGCCGGCGTCTCCGGCGGATCACGAGGAGTTCAGATGAATCTTGCGGACTTGACTCGCTATTGGGGCAAGACCCGCCCGGACCAGCAGGCCATCGTATTCGGCGATACCGTCGAGACCTGGGCCGAAGTGGACGCGGTGACCGACGCGCTCGCACGTGGTCTGGCCGCCCGCGGGGTCGGCAAGGGCGACCGGGTCGCGGTCATGATGCTCAACCGCCCGGAACTGGCGCACGTCATCTTGGCCACGCTCAAACTGGGCGCCATCAGTGTCCCGCTGAACTTCCGGCTCACCGCCAAGGAGCTGGCCCCGATGGTGCTGGATTCGGCGCCGCGGGTGGTGATCGTGGAGGACGATTTCGCGCCCCTGCTGGAGGTCGCGGCCGAACAGGCGGAATTCGAGACCTTCGCGATCGGTGGTGACGCGCACCGTCCGTACCGGAACCTGCTCGACTCCGGTCCGGCGGCGCGGGTCGAGATCGCCGGGGACGACGCGGCCTTCATCTGCTACACCTCCGGCACCACCGGGGTCCAGAAGGGCGCACTGGTCACGCATCGGAGCGCGATGGCACCGGGTATCTCCCAGACCGTCAGTCACGGGTTCACCGCCCGCGACCGGGTCCTGTGTTCGGCACCGCTGGTGTACACCGGCTCGGTGCTGTCGATCTTCATGCAGCTGGTGGTGGTTCCGGGCGCGACCATGGTGCTGCTGCGGGAATACGATCCGGAGATCGCGCTGGACACTCTCGAACGTGAGCAGATCACCGCGACCACCACCGTGCCGGTCATCTGGGAACGGATGACCACCCTGCCCGATTTCGGCTCCCGGAAGCTGGCGAAGTTCACCTACGCCGGTACCGGCGGTGCCCCGGTGAGCCTGGACCTGGTCGATTTCTATCGTTCGCACGGGATCCCGCTCACCCAGGCCTACGGTCTCACGGAGGCGTCGGGCATGGTCTCCACGCTGAGCTTCGCCGATGCTCGCAGCCGCCCCGGATTCGCCGGGCTGGCGCTGGTCGGCACGCAGGTGAAGATCGGCGATCCCGGGGTCGAGACACCGCCCGGTGAGGTCGGGGAGATCCTGGTGCGCGGCGAACACGTGATGCGCGGGTACTGGAACAAACCGGAGGCGACGGCGGCCACCCTGGTGGACGGCTGGCTGCGTACCGGCGATCTGGGCCTGCAGGACGAAGGCGGGTTCCTCAAGATCGTGGACCGGAGCAAGGACATGCTGATCTCCGGCGGCCTGAATGTGTATCCGGCGGAGATCGAGCGGGCACTGCACGCGATCGAGGGGCTGGTGGATCTCGCGGTGATCGGGGTGCGCGACGACCGGTGGGGCGAGGTGCCGATGGTGGTTTTCCACAGTGAGCGGCCCGCGGCCGAGATCGTCGCCGATATCGCACATGTGTCGTCGACGGATCTCGCCAAATTCAAACGACCGAAACATGCTGTGGCACTGAGTGAACCGCTACCGCGGACCTTCTCGGGCAAACTCGCCAAACCGATTCTGCGGAAGCGGTTTCCGGAGGTGCCCGCCGACGCGGTCGCGGTCGAGGGCCGACCTGCGGGCGCATGAGATTGCGCTCGTGGCCGACGGTCGTCCGGTGGGCGCGAATCCGGCCGGGACGGCGTGATGAGGGGTCGTCCGGGTCGGGAGCAGACAAGGGGGATCCCGGTGGCCACCGACGGTGAAACCGATACCTCCGCACGGCGTTGTGTCTCGTACTGCCGCCTGTGTGCCTCCTCGTGCGGAGTACTGCTCGATATCGAGGACGGGCGCATCACGCGTGTTCTCGGCGACGCGCAGCACCCGATCTCCGGCGGCTACGCCTGCCCCAAGGGCCGGCGGGCCGGCGACCTCGTCCACGGACCGGACCGGTTGACGAGCTCATTGCGTCGTACCGGTACCGGTGCGCACACACCGGTACCGGTCGCCGCGGCGGTGGACGAGATCGCGCAGCGGCTCCGCGGCATCGTCGACCGGCACGGCCCGGACGCGGTGGCCCTGTACATGGGAACCCAGCAGAATTTCGCAGCCCTCACCCCGCTGCTGGCCCGGGCCTGGTTCCGCGGTACCGGCTCGCACAAGTTGTTCTCCACCATGACGATCGACCAGTCCGCGAAATGGGTGGTCGCCGACGAGATCCTCGCGCCGGGCCCCGACCGGGTGCGCGCGCTGATCGTCTCCGGCGGTAATCCGGCGGTGGCGCTACCCGGGCGGGCGAAGACGCTGCGTGCGCTGCGCTCGCTGGATCTGCTGGTCTGCGTCGACCCCCGGCTGTCGGATACCGCCCGGCTGGCCGATTACGTCATCGCCCCGACGACCATGTACGAGCGCGCCGATCACACCGCGATAATGGAACCGTTCTTTCCGCGTCCCTTCGCCCAGTACACACCCGCGGTACTGGATCCGCCGCCGGGGACGATCGACGACCGGCGCTTCTTCTTCGGCCTCGCGGTGGCGTCCGGGCAACCGGTGAAGTTCGCCGGCCGGATTCTCGACCCGGACCGGCCACCCACCTCCGACCAGTTGCTGGCGATGATGACCGAACGCGGCCGGGTGCCGTTCGGCGAACTCACGAAAGCACCGCACGGTCGTCGGGCAGATATCGCAGGCGCGGTGGTCGGCCCACCGGTGCCCGGTGCCGCCGGGCACCGCCTGCGGTCGATGCCGGGTGATGTCCGCGCGGAACTGCGGGCCGCGCTCGGCGAACGCGTTGGGGCAGAGCGCTTTCCGCTGCGCCTGACGGTCCGCCGCATCCGGGAGGCCGTCAATTCGACCGGTGTACGGGTGCCCGGCCCGGTACCCGGGGCCACCAACCCGGCCGCCCTGCACCCCGACGACCTCACCGCCTACGGACTGGTGGACGGTGCCGCGGTCATCGTGCGCGGCGCGGCAGGCCGGGTCCGGACGACCGTACGTGCCGACGAGACGGTCGCCCGGGGCACTGTGACGATGACCCACTGCTTCGGCTCCCTCGACCCGGACGAGGAGTCCGGAGTGAATGTCAATGCGCTGACCGGCACCGCCGGGGCGCAGGCGATCAACGCGATGCCGACCTTGACGGCCGTCCCGGTCGCCGTCGAACCCGCGCCGCGAACGACCCCGGAGGCGATATGACGACTCTGCGCGGCGCACACCGTATCTGCCCGCTGTGCGAATCGACCTGCGGCCTGCTCGTGGATATCGACGATCGGCGGATGACCCGGATCACCCCCAATCCGCGCGATGTGTTCAGTGCAGGGCACAGCTGCGCCAAGGGTCTCGGTCTGGGCGCGCTGGAAGCCGACCCGGACCGGGTGCGCACACCGCTGCTGCGGACCGCCACCGGGGATTTCCGTACGGCGAGCTGGGAAGAGGCGTTCGACGAGATCGCCCGCCGGCTACCCGAATTCGTGACCGGAGATCCGGGCAGCTGCGCGATATATCACGGAAATCCCGGCGCGCACCATCTGGATACGACCTTCTACCTGGGTGAGCTGATCGCCGCGCTCGGTACGCGCGGTATCTACTCGCCGGCCAGCGTCGACACGTGGCCGAAGAACCTCGCGCATATCCTGTTGTACGGCACCGGGCTGGGGTTGAGCCTGCCGGATATCGACCGCACCGACCATCTGCTCATCCTCGGTTCGAATCCCGTCGTGTCGAACGGTAGTACTGTCACCGCACCCGGTATGGCCGACCGGTTGCGCCGGCTCCGCGCCCGCGGCGGCACCCTCGTCGTGGTCGATCCCGTGCGCACCGATACCGCTGCCCTCGCCGACCTGCACGTGCCCATCCGGCCCGGCACCGACGCCCTGTTCCTGTTCGGGGTGCTGTCGGTGATCGCCACCGAGCGCGCGACCCGTCCGCGTCGGATTCCGGAGCAGGTATCCGGGGTGGCCGAGGTGCTGGAACTGGCGCGGGAATTCCCGCCGGAGGTGGTCGGCCCGGCCTGCGGTATCGAGCCCGAACTCGTGCGCCGGGTCGCCCGGGAGTTCGCGTCGGCCGATTCGGCCGTGGCGCATTCCCGGATGGGTAGCTGTATGCAGGAATTCGGCACCCTCGCGAACTGGCTGGTCGAGGTGGTCACCGTCGTCACCGGGAACCTGGACCGGCCCGGCGGCGCGATGTTCGCGCTACCGCCCGCCGGTGGGCCGAACACCTGGCCGATATCCACCGTGCGCCCGATGATCGGCCGGTGGCGGTCGCGGGTGCGCGGGCTGCCCGAGGCCATGGGGGAACTACCCGCGGTATGTCTCGCCGAGGAGATCCTCACCCCCGGACCGGGGCGTACGCGCGCCCTGATCACGGTGGCGGGTAATCCCGCGCGATCGTTGCCGAACACCGGCCGTGTCGAAAAGGCGCTGCGTGAGCTGGAATTCATGGTGTCGGTGGACTGCTACGTCAACGAGACCACCCGATACGCCGATGTGATCCTGCCACCGCCACCGCTGGCGACCCGCGGGCATCACGACGTGACCCTCGCGCATTTCCAGATACGTAATGTCGCGCGCTACACACCGCCGCTGCTCGACCTCGCTGAGGGAGAACAGGCCGAATGGCAGATCCTGCTGCGTCTGGCCGCCCTCGCCCAGGGCGAAACGGGCCGGACGACGCAGGAACTGGACGACGCGGTCGCCGCGGTCGCCGCGCGCCGGGCCGCGAAACTGGCCGGCGCCGAACTCGACCGGGTCCGCGCCGCGACCGCCGGCCGCCGCGGGCCCGAACGGCTGCTGGACCTGCGGCTGCGCAGTGGCCCCTACGGGGACCGTTTCGGTGCGGTGCCCGGCGGCCTGACCCTGGCGCTGCTCGAAGCGAACCCGGACGGGATCGACTACGGACCGCTGCGCCCGCGTCTCCCCGACGTGCTGCGCACCCCGGACGGCCGGATCGATCTGGTCCCGCAGCGGATCGTCGCCGATATCGCCCGCCTGCGCGCGAGTCTCGCGCGGCCGGTCCCGGATCTGCTGCTGATCAACCGGCGGCAGCGGCGGGCCATGAACTCGTGGCTGCACAATGCTCTGCCGCAGCCCGACGACGGCCAGTGCGCGCTGCTGATGAACCCGGCGGATGCGGCGAGGCGTCAACTGGTCGACGGGGACCGGGTGCTGGTCGGCTCCCCGGTCGCCACCGTCACCGCGGAACTGCGCGTCGACACCGCGCTGCGGCCCGGCGTGGTGAGCATGCCGCACGGCTGGGGGCATCGCGGCCCCGGGCTGCGGACCACCCGCTCGGCCGCCGCGCCGGGCGCCGACTACAACGCCCTGGTCGACGATACCGCCGCCCTCGAGCCACTGACCGCGGCCCCGATCTTCAACGGGGTGCCGGTCACCGTCACCCGCTGCCGCGAGGAGCACACCCGATGAGCTATGTGATCACGCAGAACTGCTGTAACGACGCCACCTGCGTCGCGGTCTGCCCGGTGGACTGTATCCATCCCACCCCGGCCGAACGGGCGTACCGGAGCACCGAGATGCTCTACATCGACCCGGCTACGTGTATCGACTGTGGGGCCTGTGCCGATGTGTGCCCGGTGGACGCTATCGCATCCGCCGATATGCTCCGGCCCGAGCAGCAGCGCTACCGCGACCTGAATGCCGAGTACTTCGAACGCAATCCGCGCGAAGCCGCGCCGGGAGCACACGTTCAGCCGCTACCGCTGTCGATCGCGACCGCCACCGAGGGAGTACCCGCGCCGCTGCGGGTAGCCGTTGTCGGATCCGGTCCCGCCGCCTTCTACGCGGCGGAGGAACTGCTGTCCCGGCGCGATATCGCCGCCGAGGTCACCATGCTGGAGCGGTTGCCCGTGGCCGGTGGGCTGGTGCGGTTCGGTGTGGCTCCGGATCACTGGCGCACCAGAACGGTGGACCGGGTCTTCGCACGGACCGCGCGCCGCGCCGGGTTCGGTATGCACCTCGGGGTCGAGGTGGGGCGGGACGTGACCACGGCGGAACTGCTGCAATACCACCACGCCGTACTCCACGCATCCGGTGCGGCCGGGGATCGGCGGCTCGGTATCCCGGGCGAGGAACTGCCGGGCAGCCATTCCGCGCGCGAATTCGTGGCCTGGTACAACGGCCATCCCGAGCACGCCGCTCGGCGCTTCGATCTGTCGGCGCGGCGCGCGGTGGTGGTGGGCACCGGCAATGTCGCCCTCGATATCGCCCGCCTCTTGGTCATGGACGTGGAGCGGCTGGGCGGCACGGATATCGCGGACCACGCGCTGGCCGTGCTGGCCGAGAGTTCGGTGGAGGAGGTGATCGTGCTCGGCCGGCGCGGCCCCGAACACGCGGCCTGTACCACTCCGGAACTGTTGGCGCTGGGTTCACTACCGGGCGTGGACGTGCTGGTGGACGGCCCGGTGGCCGCCGGTCCGGGCGCGCCGACGAAGCTGCGGGCGCTGGCCGAATATGCCCGGCATCGGCCGACCCCGGGGAACAAGCGGATCGTGCTGCGCTTCGGGTCCACGCCGAGGGCGGTCGACGGCAGCGAGCATGCCGAGGCGCTGACAGTACGCGGCACCGAGACCGGGACAGTGGAGTCGATCCCGTGCGGCCTGGTGATCCGCGCCGCCGGATACCGGGGCCTGCCGATCGCCGGCCTGCCGTTCGACGAGCAGACGGCAACGGTCGTCAATATCGCGGGCCGGGTGACCGATCCGGACAGCGGTGACCCGGTCCCCGGTCAGTACGTGGCGGGCTGGATCAAACGCGGCGCGACCGGAGTGATCGGAACGAATCGCTACTGTGCGGCTGAAACGGTGGCCACGCTGGTGGCCGATCACCGGCTCGGCCGGCTGCCGGCACCGTCGGCGACCGGCGATTTCGCGGCGCTGATCCGCCGTCGGTGCCCGGACGCGTTGAGCGGTGCGGACTGGCGCGCGATCGACCGGTACGAGCGGCAGCGCGGGCAGGAAGCGGGGCGCCCGCGGGTCAAGATCGTCGACTCCGTGGACGCCGCCCGGATCGCCGCCGCCGATCGCGTCGAGGGGTGAGCCGGTGACATCCGAACAGATCCACACGTTCTGCCGTATCTGCGAACCGGGTTGCGGTCTGCTGGCCGAGGTGGCGGACGGGAAGGTGACCCGGCTTCGGCCGGATACCGAGCATCCGGTGCACAAAGGCTTCTGCTGTCACAAGGGTGTGCACTACCTCCAGGTGCACGACGACCCGGACCGCCTCGACCGCCCACTGGAACGACGCACACTTCGCGGTGCGGAGCCGGCCGGGTTCGAGCCGGTCGACTGGGATATCGCCCTCCGCGATATCGCCGCCCGCATTCAGGACATCCGTCGTCGGTACGGACGCAATTCCCTGGCTGTCTATCAGGGCAATCCGTCGGCGTTCAACGGCGCCTACTACGCGAACGCGGCCCGGATCGCGCGCGGTTTCGACACCCGGATGCGTTTCAGCGCCGGAACCCAGGACACCTCCGCCAAATACGCGGCCAGTGAGGCCGTGTTCGGCGCGTCGATGGCCCACCCGATCCCGGACCTGCTGCACACCCACTATTTCCTGTGCCTCGGCAGCAACCCGGCCGTCTCGCATATGACCCTGCTGCACATCTCGGATCCGATGGCCAAGATCCGCGCCGTCCGCGCCCGCGGCGGCACGGTGCTGTTCGTGAACCCGCGCCGGATCGAATCCTCGACACCGGACACCGGTGAGGTGCTGCAGATCAAGCCGGACACCGATTTCTTCTTCCTGGCTGCACTGCTGCACGAGATCGTCTTCCGGATCGGGTTCGATCGCGCCGCCGTCGAACGGCACGCCCGCAATATCGACGCTCTGCTCGACTTCGTCCGCCGTTATCCGCCCGATCGAGTGGGCGAGGTGACCGGTATCGCGCCCGAGACGATCCGCCGGGTCGCCGTCGAGTTGTGCGCGGCGCCCAGCGCGAGTGTCTATATGGCCACCGGCGTCAACCAAGGCCGCCTGGGCGCGCTCGCCTATTGGATGCTCACGATGGTGAGCCTGTTCTCCGGCAATCTCGGCCGCCGCGGCGGCAATATCTACTCGCGCGGTATCGCCGACGCGGTACGGGGTTCGAAACGCCGCCGCACCGACCCGTTCTTCGACAGCCCGCTGGGCGAGCTCCGCACCGTGAGCGGCGACCTGCCCGCCGCACTGCTCCCGGAATTCATCGAACAGCCCGATGAACCGGTCCGCGCCCTGATCGTCGTCTCCGGCAACCCGCTGCTGTCGGTGGGCGGCGAACAGCGGCTGCGCCGGGCGTTCGAGAAGCTCGAGCTGATCGTCACGATCGATCTGTACCGGACCGTCACCGGGGAGATGGCCGATTACGTGCTGCCCGCGACCGATTGGCTCGAACGTGCCGATATCAACTTCCTGAGCACCCTGGGCGTGGCCTTGGAACCGTACGTGCAGTACACGCCCGCGGTCGTCGAACCCGCGGGGCAACGGCGCGACGACTGGTGGATCCTCTCGCGCATCCAGCAGGAACTCGGCGTCCCGACCCTGCTCGACGACCCCGACCCGGACCCGTTCGCCCCCATCGACGCCGTCCTGCGCGCGGCCGGCACCGCCCTGGACCGGCTCGCGGCCCGGCCGTGCGGCACCGAGGTCCTCCCCGAAGCCGACCCGGCCCATGTGTTCGAGATCGCCGTACAGCACGACGACGGCCTGATCGACTGCTGCCCGGACCTGTTCCGCCGCGCCTACGACACCGCGGAATCGATCCTCACCGAACTGGCGGCCGAAAGCCCCGGCCAGCTGAAGCTGATCACCCGGCGGACCCACCATATGGTCAACAGCTGGCTGCACAATCTCCCGGTCTTCGACCAGGAGATCCATCAGGGCAACCCGCTGTGGATGCACCCCGACGACGCGCGACACCGCGGATTAGTCGAGGGCGACCCGGTTCTCGTCCGCAATCGATACGGGGCGGTCGATGCCGTATTGCAGTACGACGAATCACTGCGCACCGGTGTCGTCGCCCTGACGCACGGCTGGGGCCAGCACCGCGCCGGTGGACTCGGCGTAGCTCGGCGCAAGGCCGGGGTGAACGCGAACCATCTCGCGCCCACCGGCCGGGCGGGCTACGACGCTCTGAGCAATCAATCCCATCTCACCGGGATCAACGTCGAGGTGCTGCGCGAATACCGGTCGTTGCCCGTGGAACCGACAGAGACGAGGTCGAGCCGATGACAGCCCGGGACAGCGGAGAACCGGGATCCACCCCGCATCGGGGAGTCGCGATCGTCACCGGCGGCGGCCGGGGGATCGGGGCCGCTATCTCCCATCGCCTGGCCGCCGACGGGTTCGCGGTCGCGGTGAACTATTCGGCGAGCGCGGAACACGCGGAAGAGGTGGTCGGCGAGATCACCGCTTCCGGTGGCCGGGCGACCGCCGTCCGCGCCGATATCTCCGACGCCGACCAGGCCGCGGCGTTGATCGCCACGACGACAGCCGAACTGGGCGCGCCGACCGTCCTGGTGAACAACGCCGGGATGAACCTCGCCGGCTCGGCGCGTAAACAGTCGCCCCGGGAGTGGGACCGGGTGATCGGCGTCAACCTCAGCGGAGCGTTCTACTGCACCCACTCCGCCCTGCCCGGAATGTATGAGAACGGATGGGGCCGAGTGGTATTCGTCAGCAGTCCGTCCGGCAGCCGCAAACCCTCGCCCACCATGAGCGCCTATGCTGCGGCGAAGGCCGGCCTGCTCGGCATGACCCGCACCCTCGCGCTCGAGGTGGCCCGCCGGGGCATCACCGTCAACGCGGTGATGCCCGGATTCGTCGAAACCGACATCATCGCCTCCGGCGGCCCGGACGCGGTGGACACGCTCGCGGCGAGTTGGCCCCGCATACCCGCGGAGTCGATCGCCGCGACGGTGTCGTTCCTGGTGAGCGACGAGGCGCGGCATGTGTCGGGGGAGGAGGTCGGAGTCTGGCTGGGTGGCCCGGTGTAGCCGTCCTCAGGTGGCCGCGGTGTCCTCCTCGAAGGCCATCGCGACCCGCGACAGTGTGCCGCCGTCGGTCGTCGGGACCGTCGGGCCCGATAGGTATGCCGATTCGTCGGAGGCCAGGAACAGGGCGACATTCGCGTTGTCCCGCAAGCTCGGTGGTCGATTCAGCTCGAGCGGAACAGGAGATACCGCGGGATCCCAGGGCCCGGCGACCTCCTCGTACGACCGCCCCACGACCGGTGCCCCGGCCGGGGCGAGGAAGTTGGGTGACATTCCGTGGGGCCGGCGCATTCACCCGGATGCCGTACTTGCCGAGACCGAGCGACAGCCCCCGCACCGGGCCGTTGACGCCCGCTTGCGTCGCGCTGTAGATCGCGGCCGCGGGTTGGGCGATCAGGGACGCGGCCGAGGAGGCGCGCGACCACGGCGCCGCCGCCCGGATGCTGGCCTTTAGTTGTCGATGCCCGGCTTGCTCGGGAGTCGGCGCCGGGCATTCGGTGTGGTGCGGTGTATGCCCGGCCTCGCTCAGGTCGGGCGGCTCGCGGCCGGTGTTGTGTGCCGGCGCCAGGAGTGGGGCCGCGCGGGTGGAAGTGGCCGTGAACGCGGCGGGCCTTGAGGAATTAATCTAAAGGCGTTAGCTTTAGTCGCAGCGGCCCGATTCGATGGAAGGGCTGTGCCAGACCGTCCGAGGTGATGCGATATATGTCCGACCTGATCCAGACCGAGCGACCGCGGCCGGGTGTGCTGCTGGTGCGCCTGAATCGTCCCGATGCGCTCAATGCGATGAACACCGATCTCATCGCAGCGCTGCACGGCGCCCTGGCCGAGGTACGCGATGATTCCGCGGTGCGTGCCCTCGTGCTCACCGGAAACGGTAAGGCGTTCTGCGCCGGGCTGGATCTGCGTGGCTACGGCACGCCACCCGGTGCGGCGGAGGGCGAGGGACGGCCGCAGGCCGGTCTGCGGGTGCAGCAGCACATCGCCTCGCTGGTCGAGGCGTTCCGGGGGGTGCGTGCGCCGGTGATCGCCGCTGTGAACGGTGCCGCCGCGGGCGGTGGAATGGCGCTGGCGCTCATGGCCGATATCCGGATCATGGCCGATACCGCGGCGCTGCACGCCTCCTTCATCAAGCGCGGGCTCTCGAACTGCGATATCGGGGTGAGCTGGCTGCTGCCGCGGATGATCGGCTTCTCCCGGGCGGCGCAGATCCTGCTCACCGGCCGCTCCGTCGATGCGGCGGAGGCCGAGCGGATCGGGATCGTCTCGGCGGTGGAGCCCGCGGATCGCCTACTCGACGCGGCCCTGGACACCGCCGAGGTCATCGCCGGAAACAGCCCGTTCGGGGTGTGGATGACCAAAGAAGTCATGTGGTCCAACCTCGAGGTGCCGAGCCTGCGTGCCGCGATCGACCTGGAGAACCGCACCCAGATCCTCAGTGCCATGACCAAGGACCATCGCGAAGCCGTGCATTCATTCCTGGAAAAGCGCCCGCCGGTCTACCGCAACCACTGACAGGACGACAGTTGTGACCGAACCCCGGAACGGCAGGTGGTGAGATGAAGGTCGGAATCGCGGCCGGATACTGGGGCGCGGGACCGCCGCGGCGGATGGCGCAAACGGTCGCCGAGGCCGAGGCGCTGGGCGTGGACAGCTTCTGGACCGCGGAAAGCTACGGTTCCGACGCCCTGACGCCACTGGCCTGGTGGGGCGCGAGCACCGAGCGGATCGCGCTGGGTACCTCGGTGTGCCAGATCTCGGCCCGTACCCCGACGGCACTGGCGATGGCTGCGCAGACCATCGACCACCTCAGCGGTGGCCGGTTGATCCTCGGTATCGGAGCGTCCGGCCCCCAGGTGGTGGAGGGCTGGTACGGCCGGCCGTACCGGCGGCCGCTGGAACGCACCCGCGAGTACGTGGAGATCATGCGCGCGGTATGGGCGCGGGAAGAAGCGGTGACGTATCGAGGCCGGCACTACGAGCTCCCGTACCCGGGCGGCACCGGATTCGGTAAACCGCTGAAATCGATCGTGCATCCGCTGCGCCGTGACATTCCCGTCTATCTGGGGGCCGAGGGGCCCAGGAATGTGGCCTTGGCCGCCGAGATCGCGGACGGCTGGACCCCACTGTGGTTCTCCCCGAAGAGCGACGATTTCTACCGCGCCGCGCTCGCCGACGGCTTCGCCCGGCCCGGAGCGCGCCGGACAGCCGCGGATTTCGAAGTGGCCAATGTGTGCTGGCTGGTCGAGCACGACGATGTGGAACGCGCCGCGGCCCGGCTCAAACCGGTGATCGCGCTGTACGCGGGTGGGATGGGTGCCAAAGAGGCCAACTTCCACAACGATGTGTTCGTCCGGATGGGCTGGGGCGAAGCCTGCGCGGAAATTCAAGAGCTGTACCTGAGCGGCCGGATCGACCACGCGGCGCAGGCGGTGCCGACGGAAATGGTGGAGGACGTGGCGCTCATCGGACCGGTCGACAAGATCTGTGAGGACATCGTGAATCGCTGGCAGTCCACGTGCCTGACCACCCTGATACTCGGCGGCTGGCCGCGGCCCGAATCCCGTGAGCGGATTCTCGAGGCGGTGCGGTCGTGACCTTGGATCCACGTACCCCGGTACTCGTCGGCGGCGGCCAGATCAGTGACCGCGCGGGTGGCCGCGAACCGGTCGATCTGATCGCCGACGCGGCAGTGCGCGCGGCCGACGAAGCCGGCAGCGCGAAACTGCTCGAACTGGTCGACTCGGTACGGATCGTCGGCTTGCTGTCGTGGCGCTACCGCGACCCCGGTGCGCTGGTGGGCGCCCGGATCGGCGCCGAACCCCGGCACACCGGATACACCGGCAGCGGCGGCAGTACGCCGCAAGTGCTGGTCAATGCGGCGGCGGAGGATATCGCGACCGGGCGGGCCGATATCGTCCTGATCGGCGGCGCCGAATCGTGGCGGACCCGGATGAAGTTGCGCGGCGAGGGAATCCGGCCGCAGTGGACGGTGCAGGACGAATCGGTACCGGCCGCGCCGATCCTCGTCCCCGAGGTGCCGATGCGTTCGGATACCGAGATGCGGGCCGGGCTGGACCGGCCCGCGTATATCTACCCGATCTTCGAACAGGCCCTCCGGCTCGGTGCCGGCCGGTCCCGCGCCGAGCACCGCGCCGTGATCGGCGCGTTGTGGGCCGGGTTCAGCGAGGTCGCCGCGCAGAACCCGTATGCCTGGACGCCGCGGGCGCATACCGCCGCGGAGATCACCACGCCCGATGCCGCGAACCGCTGGATCGCCGCTCCCTATACCAAGCTGATGAACTCCAACAATATGGTCGAGCAGGGCGCCGCGCTGCTGCTGTGTTCGGTGGAGACGGCCACGAGACTCGGTATCGCCCGGGAGAACTGGGTTTTCCCGCAGTCCGGCACCGAGGCGCACGACACCTACGATATCGCCGCCCGCGGCGCCCTGGACCGGTCACCGGCCATTCGCCTCGCGGGCGCCCGCGCACTCGAACTTGCAGGGGTCGGGCGCGACGATCTCACCCATATCGACATCTACTCGTGTTTCCCCTCGGCTGTTCAGGTGGCGGCCCGCGAATTGGGCCTGGCGACCGGCGATCCGAGCCGGCCGTTGACCGTCACCGGCGGGCTGACATTCGCGGGCGGTCCGTGGAACAACTACAGCACCCACGCGATCGCGGCCATGGCGACCCGGCTGCGTGAAGCTCCGGGGACCTACGGTCTGGTGACCGCGAACAGCGGCTATCTGACCAAACACGCGTTCGGCGTGTACCGCACCGAACCTCCGCGGGCCGGGTTCCGCCGCGACGACGTGCAGGCCGCGGTGGATCGTGAACCGACCGTTCGTGCCGAACCCGGGTACGCCGGGTCCGCCACGGCCGAATCGTGGACCGTGGTCTACGACCGCGCGGGGGAGCCCGAACGCGGCTTTCTCGCCGCACGCACGCCGGGCGGCGGGCGGACGCTGGCGTCCACCGTCGAACCCGAGGCCGTGGCCCGCCTGGTGGCCGCCGAGACGGCGGGGGAGCCCGTCGTGATCTCCGCCGACGGAGATTTCCGGTTCGAGACCGACTAGCCGGGTCGTGGTAGGGCCTCGAGCTCGGACGTTGACCAAAAATACCTAACGACATAAGGTAAAAGTCGAAGGGTTCCCGAGTCGCCGACAGGGCGCCCCCCGGGGGGAGCGAGGAGAAAACATATGTCCGCGGAGGATTTCCGTACGCTCTACGAGCGGCACGTCGGCTACGTCGTCGCCGGCGATATGAAGGCCGCCCTGGCCGATATGGTGCAGGAGAATCTGCCGGCCGTCTTCGAGGGCGTCACCGTGCCCCGGGGCCTGGTGACCGGGTACGAGATCAAGGCCGTCCGGGCCGAGGGCGATAAGCAGATCGGGGAAACGGTCTACGACACCCCCGCCGGGGTGATCGGCCTGCGCTCGATCTGGGAACTACGCGAGGGTGTCTGGAAGGCCGCCGAGCTGGAGAACTTCCCGGTCGCCGGGGACCCGGCATGAGCGGGTCG
>NZ_JBSFDZ010000008.1:0-143672 GCF_053594175.1 Nocardia sp. NPDC001965 | reverse complement strand
GGGCCCGGAGGCGGTAGCGCAGCGTGACCCCGCAGGGCCCCCGCTCGTGCCCGACGAGCACAGCATGAGCGGGTCGGGCCCGGAGGCGGTAGCGCAGCGTGACCCCGCAGGGCCCCCGCTCGTGCCCGACGAGCACAGCATGAGCGGGTCGGGCCCGGAGGCGGTAGCGCGCGACCTTCCCTGGGGGCCCGCCGAGGACGGGATCGACCAGCCCTATTGGGACGGGTTGGTTGCGGGCGAGCTGCGGCTACAGCGTTGCGGGAACTGCCGGGTGTGGATCTGGGGGCCGCAGTGGATCTGCGGGGCCTGCCACACCTTCGACCCCGGGTGGGAACCCGTCGCACCGGTGGGCACCGTCTACAGCTGGTCGCGCAGTCACTACCCGTTCATCACCGAACTCGCCGACCGCACACCGTATGTGACCGTGCTGGTGGAACTACCCGCCGCCGGACACCGCCGCGTTCTCGGCATCCTCACCGGCGACGATGCCGCCGATGTCCGGATCGGTGAGCGGGTGGCCGGACATATCGAACTCGACGAGGGCGCGACCTGGCCGCTGCTGCGGTGGCGGCGCGACACCACAGAAGGAGCACGATCGTGACCGGTGCATTGCTGCGCGGCGCCGCCGCGGTCGTCGGCGTCGCGGATATCCACTACAAACGCGGTGCCGCCCCGCACGGCGAACTCCGGATGACCCTGGAGGCGATCGTCGCGGCCTGTGCCGATGCCGGGATCTCGCCGCGCGAACTCGACGGTTTCGTGTCCTATGCCGGTGGCGGCCACGACGGTGCCATACTCGGCGGCGCGCTGGGCGTCGAGGATGTGCGCTGGTCGAACATGATGTGGGGCGGCGGGGGCGGCACCGTCGCCGCCGCGATCAACAATGCGGCGGTGGCCATTGCCACCGGTCAGGCCGAATGTGTCGTGGTGTTCCGGTCGATGGCCCAGGAGGACACCGGCCGGCTCGGCTATGCGAAGTACTTCTACGGTTCGCACTACCTCGCGCACGGTGTCGGGTCGCCCGCCCAGGTGTGTGCCCTGCGCACGCAACGGCTGCTCGAACACGACGGGGTACCGCGTGAGGCGATGCGGGCCCTGGTCCTCGCCGCCTACCGGCACGCCCAGAACAACCCGGGCGCGGCCGGATACGGTAAACCGCTCGACGAGCAGACTTACGAATCCTCTCGGATGATCACCGAGCCGTTCCATCTCTTCGACTGCTCCCGGGAGAGCGACGGCGCGGTCGCGCTGGTCCTGGTACCGGCCGAACGGGCCCGCAGCATTCGCCCTGATGCCGCCTATGTGCTGGCCGGAGCGCAGGGTGCGCCGGGCGGTTATTCGTCGATCATCGACAACGACGACCTCTACACCAGCGCGGGTTTCGCGGGCCGACCCGGCCGGCCCGGTGTGGCCGACCGGCTCTGGGCCGCTGCCGGTCTCGGCCCCGACGATATCGATGTCGTGCAGGTCTACGAGAACTTCAGCGGCCCCGCGGTAGCGGCCCTGATCGACCACGGCCTGGCACCGGCGGGCCCGGCGGCGGGGGAGGTGCTCACCGTCGACAACCTGACCGCGGGCGTCGGCAAGCTGCCCGTCAACACCAGCGGCGGAAATATCGCGGATGCGTTCGTGAACGGTATGGGCCTGGCCGTCGAAGCCGTCCGGCAGATTCGCGGCACCTCGACCAATCCCGTCGCGGACGCGCATCTCTCGCTGTTCATCGGCGGGCCGATGGCGCCGCTGGTCAGTTCCACCCTGTTCGGCCGCGAAGAAACCCTCTGACCACCTGCGCACTACCCGAGGACGATATGGACACCACTCTGGACCGCCGCGCGTTGTTCATCGACGGCGAATGGGCGAAGCCGCAGACCGAGGCCACCGTCGAGGTGATCGAGGCGGCCACCGAAACGGTGCTCGGCGTCGCGGCATCGGCGCAGACCGCCGATATCGATGCGGCCGTGGCCGCCGCCCGCCGTGCGCTGCCGGCCTGGCGGGCGCTGAGCTCGACCGAGCGCGCGGTGCACCTCGACCGCTTCGCCGCCGCATTGCGCAGCCGGGCGAAAACGACCGCCGCGCTGGCCAGCCGCGAGAACGGTATGCCCATCTCGTTGTCGATCGATGTCAACGGGTACGCCCCGAGTCTCATGGTCGGCTATTACGCGAACGCGGTGCGCGGTACCGAACGTGATGAGGTGCGGCCGAGCGCGTTCGGGGGTCGCACGGTGGTGCGCCGGGACCCGGTCGGTGTCGTCGCCGCGATCACGCCGTGGAACTACCCGCAATCACTGGCGGCGATGAAACTCGCGCCCGCGTTGGCCGCGGGGTGCGCGGTGGTGCTGAAACCGGCACCCGAAACAGCCTTGGATGCTTACGTTTTCGCCGACGCGGCCCTGGAGGCGGGGCTACCGCCCGGCGTTCTGAATATTGTCGTGGGCGGGCGCGAGGCGGGCGCCCACCTGGTCGAGCATCCGGGTGTAGACAAGGTCGCCTTCACCGGGTCCACGGCGGCCGGGCGAGCCATCGGCGAGGTCTGCGGGCGGCTCCTGCGGCCGGTCACCCTGGAACTCGGCGGAAAATCCGCGTCGATTGTCGCCGCCGACGCCGACCTGGAGGTGTTCGCGGCGAACTTGCTCGAAGTGTCGCTGGTCAACAACGGCCAGACCTGCCACGCCGGTACCCGCATTCTCGCGCCCCGCAGCCGCTACGCGGAAGTGGTGGAGGCGGTTACCGAGACCGTGCGCAACCTGCGGATCGGCGATCCGCTGGACCGCGCCACCCAGATCGGCCCGCTGGTCAGTGCCGCGCAGCGGGACCGGGTCCTCGGCTTCATCGAATCGGGCCGCTGGGACGGCTACCGCGTCACCACCGGCGGCAATATTCCGGCCGACCTGTCCACCGGTTGGTACGTCGAGCCGACGGTTTTCGAAGGCGTCCACAATGCCGCGCGGATCGCCCAGGAGGAGATCTTCGGGCCCGTGCTGACCATCACCCCCTACGACGGTGAAGCGGACGCGATCGAAATCGCCAACGATTCCCGCTACGGACTCGGCGGCGCGGTATGGACCACCGACGAGGAACGCGGCCTGGCCATCGCCGACCGGATCGAATCCGGCACCGTCGGCGTGAACCACTACCAGCTGGACCTGGACGCACCGTTCGGTGGTGTCAAGGAGTCCGGCCTGGGCCGCGAGCTGGGCCCGGAAGGGCTCGCTCCCTACTACACCGCGAAATCCGTCTATTTCGGGACGCGATGAGCACCATGACGGATGGAACGGAGTCGACGATGACCCTCCCGCTGCACGGCGTCCGTGTCCTGGACCTCACCGACGGGCTGGGTGAATCCTGCGGTCGCTACCTCGCCGATCTGGGCGCGGAGGTGATCCGCGTCGAACAACCCGGCGGGTCCGCTTCGCGGTCGGCCGAACCTGTCGTGGGCGGGGTGGGCATTCCGTTCGCGCTGCGCAATGCGAACAAGCTCGCTGTCACCGCCGACCTCACCACCGAGACCGGCCGGGAACGGTTGCGTGAACTGGCCGCCACGGCGGATATCCTCGTCGAATCCCAGCAGCCGGGGCGGTTGACCGGCCTGGGCGTCGGTCCGGACGGAATACGCTCCGGTGTACCGAGTTTGGTATGGGTGTCGATCAGCGGCTTCGGCCAGGACGGCCCCTACCGTCATTGGCAGGCCACCGAACCCGTCCTGTACGCCCTGTCCGGTGTGCTGTCCCGATCCGGTGCTCCCGGTGCGGAACCGTTGCTCCCGCCCGCCGGGCTGATCGAGGAAACGGTGGGTGTGCACGCCGCCTGGGCCGCGCTGCTTGCGTATCACCGGCGCCTCGACACCGGTCGGGGTGACACCGTCGATCTCTCCGCCTTCGAGACGATCGTGCACGGTTTCGATCCCGGTTTCGGCACCCAGGGATCGGCGGCGGCCGGACGCTCGGAGGATTTCCCGCGCGGGCGACCCGACGCGGCGAACTTCTATCCGGTGTTCCCGTGCCGCGACGGCCGGGTCCGGATCTGCATGCTGGCGAAACGGCAGTGGCGCGGTATGTTCGAATGGCTCGGGGCCCCCGCGGAATTCGCCGACCCGAAGTACGACACGATCCCCGCGCGGTTCGCCGCGGCGGACACCCTGCACCCCCTGATCGAAAAGCTCTTCGCCGAATACACCCAAGCCGAACTCGTGGCCGAAGGCGCCCGCCGCGGTGTCCCGGTCGGCGGAGTGCACACGCTCACCGAGGTACTCGAAACAGAACACTTCGCAGCGTCCGGCGCCCTCGTGGACACCGAAATCGGTGCGGGTGTGCGCGCTCGGGTCCCCTCCGGCTATGTCTCGTTCGACGGCCGCCGGATCGGATTCCGCACACCGGCCCCCGAACTCGGCGAACACGACAACACCGAACTCCCGCGGGCTCGCGCCGAGTTCTCCGCGACCACCCACACCGGTGACATTGTGAAGCGCCGCGAATCGTCCGGGACCGGCGCTTCGGCCCCCGCCACCGAAATGGCTCCGCTCGCGGGCTTGCGTGTACTGGACCTCGGGGTCATCGTGTTCGGGGCCGAGCTGAGCCGGCAGTTCGCCGACTACGGCGCCGACGTCGTCAAAATCGAGAACGCGAACTTCCCGGACGGCCTGCGCCAGTCCCGCCGCGGTTCCGCGCTCGCCGCCTCCGTCGCCTGGGGACACCGCAACAAACGCAGCCTCGGCCTGGACCTGCGCAGTGCCGACGGTATCGCGGTCTTCCGTCGGCTGGCCGCCGATGCCGACGTGGTGCTCGCCAACTTCAAACCCGGCACCCTCGCCTCCATGGGCCTGTCCTACGACGTGCTCGCCGAGCTCAACCCGCGCCTGGTCGTCTCCGAATCCAGCGCCTTCGGCAGCACCGGCCCCTGGCGCACTCGCCTCGGCTACGGCCCCCTGGTCCGCGCCTCGTGCGGAGTCTCGGCCCTCTGGCGCTACCCGGATGACGCCGAACTGCTGTGCGACGGCCAGACCGTCTACCCCGACCATATCGCCGCCCAGGTCACCGCGGTCGCGGTACTCGCCACCCTGATCGGCCGCCGCCGCACCGGCCGCGGCACGCATATCGAAGTGGCACAGGCCGATACAGCCCTGGTCCACCTCGGCACCCAACTGGTGACCGAAGCGCTGCGCCCGAGTACGGTCACCGCCCCCGGTAACGCCGATCCGTACGCGGCCCCGAGCGGTGTCTACGCCTGCGCGGGCGACGACGAATGGTGCGTCGTCACGGTACGTGACGACCACCAGTGGGCCGCGCTCTGCGGGGTACTCGACCGGCCGGACCTGTGGTCGGACCCCAGGTTCTCGACCGCCGCGCACCGCATCGCCAACAGAGCGGAACTCGACCGGATCGTCGCCACCTGGCTCGGCGACCGTGACCCCCAGGAGGCGGCCGCCGAATTGCAGGCGGCGGGCGTTCCCGCCGGCGCGATGCTGCGGCTCCCACAACTGCTCACCGACCCGCACCTGACCGCCCGCGCCACCTACACCCAGGTCGAGCACGACCGACTGCCCATGAGCCTGCCCGCCGCCGCCCGCGCGGCCGTATTCACCGGTATCGCCGATCCGCCGACCCGCCAGGCCCCGCTCGCCGGGGAGCACACTCGGGAGATCTGCCTCGAGCTCGGTATGGACAGCGCCGAAATAGAGGCGCTGATCGGGACCGGTGTCCTCCAGCCCTCGGCGCCGCAGCCGGCCGCCGGATAGCTCGACAGGACGTTCAGTCCGGGGCCACAGGGATGACGACCGGCCATTTGCCGCCGACCGTACCCACCGGCAGTTCGACCGGGAAGAAGTCCGGAGTTCGCGGAAGCCCCTCCGGAACCTTCTCACTGGCACAGGTTCCCGATCGGACCGTCCGAGGTGATGATTTCCGACAGTGCGATGACCTCCCGCCACTGCCGGTCCTTCGCTATCCGTGTGGTGGTGAGGTATGGGACAACTACGACTACGGCGCTGTGCTCAACGATGTGTTGCACGGCAATGAGCGTGGCGAGCTTCGACGATTCGGTGTCGGTGAATACCGTGTAGACGACCTCGAGCCGATGCCGATCTGCCAGGCACTGGATTTCGCGGCCCGGGGTGTCGGGACGGCACAGTACTACCGCGCGCCGCGGGGCGGTCACGGTCGTGCCTGCTGGGTGTATCGGACGGCAAAGTCGTAACGCTGGCCCACGTTCCCGGTAGCCGTGGCTCGGGCGATGTGGAGATGTCCTGTCATCAGGCTGAACAGATACTTCCCTTGATACCGCAGGTGGGTCTGCGCGGTGCCGTAGTCTGCTCGACACCATTCTGGCCGAGCTGCAGCGGTATCGCAGAACCGTTGCGGTCCGGAACCTCGTGGACAAGGTTCGATCGGTCCGGCAGGTCGAAGTCTGCTGATCAGGACGTATGGAAGACCGTTCAACCGCTTTGTCGGCCAGGGCAGACCTGCGCACCGAAACATATGATTCCCGAGCTGCCACCTTGATGATCCAAGCCGCGAACCGGACCAATGAAGCACTTCATGGCCATGCAGATCAGTCACCGCTTTCCCCCGACGAGTTCTCGCGTGAACGCCTCGGCCGGTTCGTCGTCGCCTATCTGGATGCCGTCCCGATCGGCTGTGGCGGCTACCGCCGCCACCACGATGACGAGAGTGGTACCACGGCCGAGATCAAACGGCATGGATACCGACATATTGGAGGTCGAGCCTGCACGGTCTGCCCGGTTCAAGCCGCCGGCTGGAGTCGATGTCCGCTATTGGTGTAGAGCTTGCGCCGGTGCGATCGGATCTGCTCCGGTCGGCAGGTCGCCCTCGCGTCGGGCGCGGGCGACGCGGTCATCCCATCGCATCCCCGGGTAATACGCTCTGTTCCGGTGCCCGGAAGCCGCCGATCTTCTGTTCGAGCAGTTCGGCCAGCCGCAGCGGGGTGCGGTCCTCGAACATCGGACCGATGAGTTGCACCCCTACCGGGAGCCCCTCGGGCGAGCGGCCCGCCGGGACGGCGGTGGCGGGCAGACCGGGCATGGTGGCCACACCGGCCCAGACGAGCTGGTCGAAGTAGGGGTACTCGATGCCGTCGATGTCGATGTGCCGGTCCTCCAGACCTCCGTCCTGGTTGTGTGGAAAGGCTGGAGTGGGCGTGATGGGGCACACCACGGCATCGAACTCGGTGAAGAGCTGCCGCCAGCCGTGGCGGTGGAGTTCGCGACGGTTGTTCGCCTCGACCCAGCCGCGGTGGCTGAGCACCATGCCGCGCAGCCGCGCCGCATCGAGACTCCGGTCGTCCGCGCCCAGGGGGTTGGCAGCTGACGGAGCTTGCGGAGTCTGCGGGGTGGGTGAGTTCAGCGCGGCGGCCTGGGTACGCAGCTGCTCATACACCTCGACGGGAAGACCCGCGGCGGCGTTCGACAGCATCAGCAGCATGTAGAGCGTTGCCGCTTCGGACAGATCGGGCAGCAGTGGACTGTGGCGTTCGACGCGGACACCCTCGTCGACGAGTGCCTCGGCGACCCGGTTCACGCCGGCCCGCACCGCCGATCCGGTCGGAATGAGCGGATGGTCCTCGATGACCAGGACCCGGAAGTCCGACAGCTGCTCGTGGCGCGCGGGCGGCAGCGCGATGTCGTAGGCGAGGCCGTGGGTCAGCGGGTCCGGTCCGGCCATCACGTCTAGCAGCAGCGTGAGGTCGCGGGCGGTGCGGGCCATCGGGCCGACGACGGCGAGGTCGAGGTCGATGGGCAAGGCCGGTGCGGGCGGCGCGACCATACCGCGGGTCGGCGCCAGCCCGAGGGTCGGTTTGTGCGCGTAGATTCCGCAGAAATGCGCGGGGGTGCGCAGCGAACCGGCGAGGTCGGAGCCGATGGACAGCGCGCCGAATCCGGTCGCCAGGGCCGCCGCCGAACCGCCGGAGGACCCACCCGACGTGCGGCTGTGATCCCACGGATTGTTGGTGGTGCCGTAGATCTCGTTGAAGCTCTGGATATCTCGCAGGATCTCCGGCACATTGGTCTTCCCGAGGATCACCGCGCCGGCGGCCTTCAACCGCGACACCTGTACCGCGTCCTCCGCCGGTACGTAGTCCGCGTGCTGCGGTATGCCCCAGGTCGTGGGCAGCCCGGCCATATCGTAGGACTCCTTGACCGTCACCGGAATGCCGAGCAGCGGCCGATCCTCGCCGCGGGCGCGCGCCCGGTCTGCGGCGCGCGCGGCGGCCCGTGCGCGGTCGAAGTCCGGTACACAGATCGCGTTGATCGCCTCGTCGTCGCGCTCGATGCGACCGATCGCCTCGTCGGTCAGTTCCACCGAGGTGACGTCACCGGAGTGCAGGGCGGCCGTGAGTTCTTCCGCCGAATGAAAACTCCAATTCATGAAATCCGACGCTATCGGTCCGCCGGAGAGGGCATAAAATGCCACGTCACACAACAGAAAGTCGAACGGACCACCCACACCGGTGAAGCCACCCGTTCGTTCCGCACTCGAGGAAGTCTCACCGCAGGTCGCAGCGTCGGCAGCGGGCGGGCTCCCCGAGCGCGGGGCATAGGGCAGCCGCGCCGTGCAACAGGACGTATGTCTCACCACTCAGCCGTGTTCCCGCCCCGCGACAGGCTGTCCGCCCGACCATCGGCCGAGACGGCACGCGGTGGGAGCGGCGCTGGGCCGGTAGTCCAGGACACCTTCATCCGACAGCGTCGTCGGCCGAGACGCGGGTGGCCGTACCGGCGGCGGGACAGCGGTCCCGACGGCACGGCCGTCGGTGCGGGTGAAGGCCCCGGATCGGTCAGCTCTTCAGCAGGTCGCGGTGGATGATCTCTTTCATGATCTCGTTCGTACCGCCGTAGATCCGCTGGATCCGATGATCGAGATATGCCCGGGCGACCGGGTACTCCATCATGTAGCCGTAGCCGCCGTGGTACTGGACGCCCGCGTCGATGACCCGGCTCTGCAATTCCGTCGCCCAGAGCTTCGCCTTCGCGGCGTCCACCGCGGTCAGGGTGCCGCGGTTGTGTTGCCGGACGCAGCGGTCGAGGTAGGCGCGGGAGACCTCCACGGCGGTGCGCAGCTGCGCGAGATCGAACCCCATGCCCTGGAATTCGCCGATCCGTTTGCCGAACGCCCGGCGCTCCTTCACGTAGTCCATGGTCCAGCCGAATACCGCTTCGGCCGAAACCTGGGCCGCGATACCGATACCGAGGCGTTCCAGGGGCAGCGACTGCATGAGGTAGGCGAATCCGGCGCCGCGCTCGCCGAGCAGGTTCGCGGCCGGTACCCGGACATTGTCGAAGAACAGTTCCGCGGTGTCCTGGGCGTGCAGGCCGACCTTGTCGAGTTTGCGGCCGCGGGTGAAACCGGCGGTACCGTCCTCGACCACGAACAGGCTGAACCCCTGGGACCCGGCGTCGGGATCGGTCTTGGCGAAGACGATCACCAGGTCGGCGAGGATTCCGCTGGTGATGAAGGTTTTGGCGCCGTTGATGATCCATTCGTCACCGTCGGGTACTGCGGTGGTGGTGGCCGCGCGCAGATCGCTGCCCGCGCCGGGCTCGCTCATCGCGATGGCGCCGATGGTCTGCCCGCTGACGAAACCGGGCAACCAGCGCCGCCGCTGCTCGTCGGTGGCGTGGCGGAGCAGGTAGTTGAGGACGATATCGTCGTTGGTGGAGAAACCGGACTGTAGTGCCGAGGCGCCGGCGCGGGCGATTTCCTCCTGGATGATCACGCGATAGCGGTAGTCGGTTTCGGCGGGGCCGCCGAATTCCTCCGGGACGGAAAGGCCGAGAATGCCCTGGCGGCCGGCGGCGAGCCAGATATCGCGGTCGATGAGACGCTGCGCGTCCCACTTCTCCATATTCGGTACGACGTATTTGTCGACGAATCCGCGTACGGAGGCGCGGAACAGCTCGTGGTCGTCGTCGAAGAGATCGCTCTCCACAGTCGGGTCTCCTTGGTTCTCGAGGTCTCAGGGCCGGGTGAGCAGTTGCTGTACGCCGCGCCGGAACACCTGATTGGCGACTTCGTTGCGGCCCAGAATCAGTCGTCCGGCGTTCGCGCTGGCCATACTCACCTGCGAATCGCGCAGTAGCGGGAAATCCTCGGCGTGCAGCACGGCCAGCAGGATCTCCCAGTTCTTGTCCCACAGCCGGGTCCAGCGCTCCTCGGTCATCTCGGTGTCCTCCACCTTGGGCACAATCAGCCGCATCTCCATCCGGCTGCGCTGCGGGTCGGTCGGATGGGGCCGGAAGGTGAGCAGCTGGAAGTGGTCGGGCTGGCGCAGCAGGGTGCTGTTGGGTAGCAGGAAGTGGGTCTCGGTGACGTGGTTCGCGAGGCTGCGGTCGCCGGGATCCTCCTCGATCCAGCGGTCGATCGATTTGCGGGGGGCGATGAAGCGGCAGTGCCGGCCGAAATCGTCGAAGGCCAGCACGTTGGTGTGGATATGCTTGGCCGCGGTGTTGGGGTGCGCGTACTGGATGTGGTAGCCGTCGAGAAAGGCGTCCTGCATGATCTTCCAGTTCACCGGCTCGTCGAAACCCTCTCCTTGCACTGTTACCAGCGATTCGAGGTTGTAGGACGCCAGGACCGCGTCCATATCGGGCCCGAGCCAGGCGGCGACGTCGATCTCGGCGTCGGCGTCGTCGATCACCCAGATGAAGCCGTGGCGCTCCTCGGTGGGTAGTGCGATGAGGCCCATCTCCGCCCGTTCGGCCTCGCCGAAGGTGTTGTCGCGGGTGATGGTGCGCAGACTGCCGTCGGTGTCGTAGGACCAGCGGTGGTAGGGGCAGGAGAACAACCGGCACCGGCCCTTCTCCTCCTTCTCGACCATCGCTCCGCGGTGACGGCACAGGTTGACCAGGGTTTTGACGCTGCCGTCGCGCTGCCGGACCACGATCACGTTGTTCCGGGGCAGTTGCAGGGTGAAGAAATCGCCGGCGCGCGGAATTTCGGAACCGTGCGCGACGATGCTGGGCACCCGGCCGAAGATCAGATCGCGTTCGCGCTTGGCGACCGCGGTATCGGTGAACTCCTCCGGTTCGAACCAGGTGGTGTGTTCGAACTCGTCGGTGGTGTCGTTACGCAGGTGGTCGAGGGTGCGGCGAATGCGCTCCTCGCGGGGTGCTCCGACCTCGGTCATCGGGTTACCTCCAATCTGGTGCGCGACGGCGTGACCGCCGCCGATCCTTGCTTAAATCTAACCTAGTTAGTTTTAGCTGTAAAGCTCGGGCATTGCCCCGGAAACCGACTACCGTTAGATTTATTGGCATATTCCGCTCGTCGAGGAGTATGGATGATCTCTTACCGGTGGCGCCCCGAACTGGACGCCGAGGAGCTCGCGCAGGTAACCGCGCTGGTCGGCGCCGCGGCCGAATACGATGCCGAGGCGGGTTTCTCCACCGTCGGCGCGAGCGTCCCGGCCGAACGTGCGCACGAGGGCGTCCGCATCGCTCACCTGACCGTTCGGGCCCGGCGCGACTCGAGTGTGCACGCCGATGCCCCATGGGTGACCGTGGCCTACCTGAACCTCCGGGTGGATCCGGACGGGCGGGGCAGCGTGCGATTCGTGGTGCATCCGGACTACCGGTCGCGCGGTATCGCCACCCTGCTCGTCGAAGAGCTGGGTCTGGACACTGCCGCTCCGGACGGCTGGTGCGGGACCGGTGCGCGAATATTGCGCGCCTGGGCCCACGGCACCCATCCGGCCACCGAACGGCTGGCCGCGCGATTCGGTATCGCCGCGGTCGACCGGCAGTGGACGCTGGTGCGGCATCTGTCCGGGCCCTGGGCCGTGCCGCTCGGCGAGGTCGACGCCGGGCTCGGCATACCGGAATCGCACTCTGCCGACGGGTGGGCCGACGCCGCGGAGTTCGCGGCGGCGGTGCTGCCGGATTCGTCCGGAGCGGCCTCGGTATCCGGGTCCGGCCGGGTCATCGCCGTACGGGACGCGGACGGCCCGGCCGGACTGGTCCGGTTCGACGAGCAGACGGTGCCCTACGCCGAATTCCGTGGTACTCGGATCCGGGTCGCCGCCGTCGCGCCGCGGGCACGGGGCCGCGGACTCGGCTCGGCGCTACTGATGCGTGCCCTGGGTGAGATGCGCGCCGCCGGGGCGCAGGTGGCGCTGATCCGGGTGGACCCCGCGCGGGAGCGCGCTGTCCGGATGCTCCGGCTGCTGTCCTTCGAGCAGGAGGAAACGCATACGTTGTTCGGTGTCGCTGGTACATGAGATAAAAAACGTTTTCTGTCCGGTGTTGACCGAAGCGACCTCCCGCAGTACCTTGTTGTGACGCCACTCACAGCCTCTCGGCATCGGCGCCCCGCCCGCGACAACAGCGAGCGGCCGGTTCGGTCGGGGAAATTCCGCCCCGGCACCGAGCAATTCGAAAACCTCAGCGAGAAAGAGAAATTCATGAAACGTCTCGACGGCAAGGTCGCGTTCATCACCGGTGTGGCGCGCGGCCAAGGGCGATCGCACGCCGTCCGGCTCGCCGAAGAAGGGGCCGCGATCATCGGGATGGATATCTGCGCGCAGATCCCCTCGGTGTTCTACCCGATGGCCACCGAAGAGGATCTCGCCGAAACCGTGCGCCTGGTCGAGAAGGCGGGCGGCCGGATCGTCACCGGTATCGGCGACGTCCGGGATCGAGCGGATATCCAGCGTGCCTACGATGCCGGTCTCGCGCAGTTCGGTCATGTCGACACCGTGGTCGCCAATGCCGGCATCATGCCGGTACTGGACAAGGGGAGCGAGCCGCAGGCCTGGCACGACGCCGTCGACACCATGCTCACCGGCGTCTGGCATACCTTGGAAGTCACCGTGCCGGGCATGATCGAGCGCGGCGAAGGTGGTTCCGTCGCGATCACCAGCTCCGCCGCCGGGTTGCGCAGTATCGGCCTGAGCACATTCCCCGGACAGGCCGGGTACTCGGCCGCCAAACACGGAGTCGTGGGGCTCATGCGGCTGTATTCGAAACAACTCGCGAAACATTTCATCCGCGTCAACACCATCCATCCGACCGGGGTGAATACGCCGATGGTCGCCAATGCCGAGTACGGCGCGTTCGTCAACGCGAACCCCGATGTGGCAAATGACGACGCGTACAAGAACCCGATGCCGGTCGAATTGGTCGAGGCGATCGATATTTCCAACGCGCTGGTCTTTCTCGCCTCCGACGAAGCCCGCTACATCACCGGCGTCACCCTGCCCGTCGACGCCGGCTACAACAACCGCTGAGAAAGGCTTATGCCGTGACAACCACCGACACCACTCTTTCTGCGCCGCCGGTCGCCGACCGCGAGCAGGTCTTCATCGGCGGCCGCTGGACCGATTCGACCGGCGACGAATGGATCGAACTGGTCGATCCGTGGAGCGAGCAGACCGCGGCCCGTATCCGCAGCGCCACCGAGCACGATGTCCGGGACGCGGTGGACGCGGCCCGGCGATCGTTCGACTCCGGAGTCTGGGCCGGGAAGTCCATGGCCGAACGGGCGGAGGTGATCGACGAGATCGCGAACCGGCTCGAACAGCGGCAGAACGAACTCACCACCATCGGCGTTCTCGAGGTGGGGATACCGGTGACGGTCAGTGCCGGTACTCAGCAGATGACCGCAGCGCTGTTCCGCGCCGTTGCGGAAGAAGCCCGCAGCTTCGCGGTACGCGAGGACCGGCCGCGCGCCGACGGTGGAATCTCGCGCATCCTGTCCGAACCCACCGGTGTCGTCGCGGCGATCATCCCGTGGAACGGTCCCATCGGGACGATCGCGTTCAAGGTCGCGCCCGCGCTCGCGGCGGGGTGCTCGGTGGTCCTCAAGGGTGCCCCGGACGCGCCACTGTCCCCGGCGGTGTTCGCCGATGTGATCGCCGAACTCGTTGCCGAGGGCCGAATTCCGGAAGGTGTGGTGAGCGTGCTCATCGCCGATCGCGAGGTGTCGGAGACCCTGGTCACCAACCCCGGCGTCGACCACATCACCTTCACCGGCTCCACCGTGGCCGGGCGGCGGATCGCCTCGCTCGCCGGTGAGCGGATCGCCCGGGTCTCGCTGGAACTGGGTGGTAAATCCGCGGCCGTCATCCTGGACGACGCGGATCTGGACCACGTCCTGCAGTCGCTGCCGATGGGTGGCTGTATGCAGTCGGGGCAGGCGTGTATCGCGCTGACCCGCGTGCTGGTATCGCGTAAGCGCCACGACGAAGTCGCCGCGGCGTTGTCGGCGGCCTATTCCGCACTGCCGATGGGCAATCCGTGGGCACCGGAGAACTTCCTCGGCCCGCTCGCCGGAGCACGCCATCGCGAACGCGTTCAGGGCTACATCGAGGCCGCGGTACAGGACGGCGCCACCGTTCTCACCGGGGGCGGGCGTCCGGAAGGGCTGGATCAGGGCTATTTCGTCGCACCCACCTTGATCGACGGAGTGCGCAACGATATGCGCATCGCCCAGGAGGAAGTGTTCGGGCCCGTTATCTCGCTCATCACCTACGAGGACGAGGACGACGCGGTGGCGCTCGCCAACGATTCGATCTACGGCCTGTCCGGTGCGGTGTACACCGAGGATCTGGAACGCGGTTACGCACTGGCCCAGCGGATTCGGACCGGGACCGTGAGTGTCAACGGGTCGGTCATCGATTTCACCTTGCCGTTCGGTGGCTACAAGCAGTCCGGTATGGGCCGGGAAGGCGGTGTCGAGGGACTCGCGGAGTTCTTCGAGACGAAAACGGTTCATATGCCCGCGCCCGCACAATAGCGACTGCCTACCCGCGCAGGAGCCGACACTGCGCCGGATCGGCCGGTACGAGGAAGCTCCCCCTCGTGCCGGCCGAGTTCGTCTCGGGATCAGGCGGATGCGGTGGTGGCCGGCACCGCGATCTTCGCGTCGCGCATCACGCCGTGCAGGAAGCTGCGCACCATTTCCTCGAACAACTGCTTCGAGGTCTTGGTGTTCTCCGCCAGCGCATCGGCCAGCACCGGCTGGGATGTCGCATCGACATTCGGGAAGATCGTGGTCCGGGTACTGGGCCCGCGCATCGCCTCGGTGAGTGCGGCACCCACGGTGATCCGCTCCATCCCGTCGAGAATCTGTACGTGCAGGTGGGCCGGCACCCCCGAATCCGCCAGGAATCGCGCCGTTTCCTCGTAGGTGCTGATGAGCAGGTCCCGGGGCAGGTACTGCAGCAGGATCGGCGCGGCATTGCGATGCCGCAGAATCGAGCGGCGCAGATTCATCGCCAGCGCGACGAAGAACTCCGGCCAGTCCGGCCCGGGCTTGCGGCGCGGAATGCTGCCCGCCCCGGCGATCTGGCGGGCGACAGCGGCCAGGATCTCCGACTTGTCTGCGAAATGGTGGTACAGGGAGGGTGCGCGCACGCCCAGATGTTTGGCCAGTCGCGGCAGGCTGAAGGCATCCAGGCCCTCGGTATCGATGATCTCGATGGAGGCCGCCACTACAGAGGAGCGGCTGATCAGCGGTTGCGACGGGCGAGGCATAGGTGGCTTTCCGCTCGGGTCGCCAGGCGATTTACCTAGCGTCGTGAGGTTGATCGTAGCGTGCGGCCGGTCCGGGCCGGGGAGGTGACACCGACTCGTCGAGGAAGGCGAGCAGCCCCTCGGCCAGCACAGCGTTGTCGTCGCCGCCGACCATATGGCCCGCGCCGTCGACGCCGATAAGGCGGGCGTGCGGGATCAGTTCCAGTAGATCGCGGACGCCCTCGGGCCCCACCACATCCGATTGCCGTCCCTGGATCAGCAGGGTGGGCACCGTGATCCGCCGGGCCGCCGCACGTGCCCGCTGTTCCCGGGCCTCGGCCCGATCGGGACCGTTGTCGCGATGGCTGATCACCCGCGGATCCCAGTGCCAGTACCAGCGGCCGTCCCGCAGCCGCAGATTCTTGCGCAGTCCGTCGGGGCGTGGCGGGCGTGGCCGGTGTGGGTTGTACGCGGCGACGGCTGCGGCCGCCGCGTCCAGCGAATCGAAACCGGACAGGCCGTCGCGCATGAACGTGGTGACCCGTTCCACGCCGTCCGTTTCCGCTACCGGTGTGATGTCGACCAGCACGAGCGCGCGGGCCAGGTCCGGGTGCGCGCCCTGGGCGAGGAGTCCGGCCATCCCGCCCATCGAGGCGCCGACCACAACGGGTGACTGCCCCAGATCCGCGATTACCGAGACCAGATCCCGGGCGTGGGCGGCCAGCGAATAGTCGCCGTCCGCGGCCCAGTCGCTGTCACCGTGGCCACGGGCATCCAGGGTCAGCGCGCACCAGCCGTCGGCAGCAAGATGGAGGCCGGTGCGTCGCCTGGAATGCCGCGTCTGCCCGCCTCCGTGCAGGAGCAGTACGGTGCCGCGTCCCTTGCCCGCCGCGGGATCGAAGCGTTCGGCGACGAGTCCGACGCCCGCGCCCCGTAGGCGGACAACCGTGCCGGTCGAGGTCATATGCGAGAGCCTTTCTGCTGCTCAGTGACCGGAGGTGCCGCCGTCGACGGCCAGGGTGGATCCGGTGATGTAGCCGGAGGCCGGGCCGGCGAGAAATACCACCGCCGTATCGATCTCGCGCTGAGTGGCGGTGCGGCCGAGTGGGCAATCCCGTAGGAATGTGTCGAGGGTGTCGCGGGACATCTCGCCGATCATGTCGGTGTCGACGAAGCCCGGTGCTATCGCATTGACACGGATCCCTTTCCGCCCGGCCCACTGGTTCGAGAGATCGCGCGTGAGCCCGATGAGTCCCGCCTTGCTGGACGCGTAGGCGGCCTGTGGCAGCACCGATTTGATCAGCCCGAGCATGCTCGCGATATTGACGATGCTCGATCCCGGACGCATCACTCGCGCACACGCCTGCGCCGCCCAGTACGCGCCGAACAGGTTGACCTCGAGTACCTTCCGGTAGTCGCCGGGGTTCTCCCGGGTGGCCGGCGCGGTATGCGAGACACCCGCATTGTTGACCAGCACATCGAGTCGGCCGAACTCCGCGACGGCGGCGCGTGCCAGTGCCTCGCACTGGCCGGGGTCGGTGATATCGGTCGGTACGACCAGGCAGCGGCGCCCTCGGGCCGTGACGCCGGCGGCCACCTGCTCGAGGTTGTCCCGTCGCCGTCCCGCGACCACGATATCGGCGCCCGCCTCGGCCAGCGCGTGGGCGAATCCGGCGCCGAGTCCGCTGCCCGCCCCGGTGACCACGGCCACGCGTCCGGTCAGGGAAAAGAGGTCCAGCAGCGATCCGCTCGGCGGTGCAGTCGTATCCATCCACCCGGCTCCTTTCGTCTCGTTGTTTAGCTAACAACATTAGTTTTATCAACGCAAGAGCTTTGGTGGGCGATCCGTTCGCATGGCGCTTGCCATTGGATAATCTAAAGCCATAAGATTTAATGAAAAGTGATTCCAGTGGACGGGAGCGGTGATGAGCGATACTCGGGCGACCCGCCGGATGTGTGTGATCGGTAAGGAATCGGCCGCGGACGGTGTCGTCACCGTGACGCTCGCCGAACCGGACGGCGCGACCGTGCCGGAGTGGGAGCCCGGCGCTCATATCGATCTCGTCCTCGGTGACATCACCCGGCAGTATTCGCTGTGTGGCGATCCCGGAGACCGCTCGTCGCTGCGTGTCGCGGTGCTGCGTGAACCCGACGGGCGGGGCGGATCGGTCTACGTCCACGACAAGCTGGACATCGGCGATCTGCTCGAGGTCGGTGGGCCCCGCAACAATTTCACGCTGGTGGAGGCGCCGTTCTACCTGTTCGTCGCCGGCGGGATCGGCATCACCCCGTTGCTGCCGATGCTGGCTTCGCTCGCCGGACAAGGGCGGCCGTGGCGATTGTTGTACGGCGGGCGGTCGCGGGGGAGTATGGCCTTCGCCGCCGATCTGGCGCGCGCGTATCCAGAGCAGGTCCGGGTGAGTCCACAGGACGAATGCGGCCTGCTCGACCTGGCGACCGCTCTGGACGGCACCGAGCCGGGTACCGCGGTGTACTGCTGTGGTCCGGAGCCGCTACTCCAGGCGATCGAAGCCGGTTGCCGGGAACGCGATCACCTCAGTTTGCATGTCGAACGGTTCGCTCCCAAGGAAGTCGCCGCGGCGTCCACCGGCGCCTTCGAGGTCGAACTGGCACGCGCCGGCACGGTGGTGACGGTCGCGGAATCGGAGTCGGTGCTCGACGCCCTGCAGCGCAGTGGTGCCGATGTCGACTTCTCCTGCCGGGAGGGCACCTGCGGTACCTGCGAAGTCGCCGTCCTGGCCGGCCGTCCGGACCACCGCGATTCCGTACTCACCGAGGACGAGCAGGCGGCGAACGACGCCATGATGATCTGCGTTTCCCGCAGTTGCACGCCTCGTCTCGTGCTCGATCTCTGACCCACGCCCCGCGTCGTCCGTTCAGGAGGAACCGTGTCCCTGCCCCAGCCCCCGGCGCTGTACGAAGTGCGCGATCATATCGCTCTCATCACCCTGAACCGCCCCGACGCCCTCAATGCCGTGAACGCGGCGTTGTCGGCGGCGGCCGGAGCCGCCCTGGAGCGGGCCGCCACCGACCCGCAGGTCCGGGTCGTGGTGATCACCGGCGCCGGGCGAGGATTCTGCGCGGGTGCGGACCTCAAGGAGATCGCCGCCGGCCGCAGCATCTACGACCCGGATCATCGGGAGTGGGACTTCGCCGGAATCGTGCGGCATTGGATCGGCAAACCGGTGATCGCCGCGGTCAACGGGTTCGCGCTCGGGGGCGGTACCGAGATCGTGCTCGCCGCGGATCTCGCCGTGATCGACGAGAGCGCCACGCTGGGATTGCCCGAGGTCCGGCGGGGACTGCTCGCCGCCGCGGGTGGCCTGCTCCGGATCCACCGCCAGGTGCCCGCCAAGGTCGCCGCCGAGATCGCGTTCACCGGGGAGCCGATCTCGGCGGCCCGGGCATACGAGCTGGGTCTGGTCAACAAGATCGCTCCGGCCGGTGCCGCGCTCGCGGTCGCCCACGAGTTGGCGGGCGTGATCGCCGCGAACGCGCCGGTATCGGTCCAGCAGAGCAAGAAAGTACTGCACGAGAGCGCCGCCTCGGACACCGGTTGGTCGGCGGCGGAATGGGAGGTGAACCGCGCGGCTGCGAAAGTGGTCATGTCCAGTGCGGATGCCCAGGAAGGGCCGCGTGCGTTCGCGGCGAAACGGAAGCCGCAGTGGACCGGTCACTGAGTGTCCCGGATGGTCTTGTTTATCAAATTACAAATCTTGATTGACGTATCACAGCTACTTCTGTAGCGTGAGTCACACGGCGACCGGTCCCCGCGGCCGCCTCGACTCGCACCGTGACTCCATACCGGTGCACTCGACTCGAATCATCCAGAATCACCGACGCCGGAGACCCGGCCGTCACTTCGTGGGCAAAGGAGCTCGCAGATGAAACTCCAGGACAAGGTCGCGATCATCACCGGCGGCGGCTCCGGCCTCGGTCGGCAGTCCGCTCAGCTGTTCGCCGCCGAGGGCGCGCGCATCGGTGTCGTCGATATCGACCCCGAGCGCGCGAAGGGCACCGTCGAACTGGTGCGGGAGCAGGGCGGCGAAGCCATCGCCCTGGGCGCCGACGTGAGCGTGAAGGCCGAGATCACCGAGGCGGTGGCCCGCACCGTCGCCGAGTTCGGGAAACTCGACATCATGTTCGCCAACGCGGGCGTCGTCTCCCGCGGCGGTGTCCCGTCGGTGGCCGGGGGCGAGCAGGTCGCGTTCGAGGATCTCACCGAAGCGGATTGGCACCATGTGCTCGGCGTCAACCTCAGCGGCGTCGTGTACGCGGCGCAGGCCGCCGTCCCGGCGCTCGAGGCCAACGGCGGCGGGGTCATCCTCGCGACCTCCTCGGCCGCGTCGATCGCCGCCTATCACAGCATCGCGATGTACTCGGCGACCAAAGCCGGCGTCAACGGTCTGGTGCGCGGTTTGAGTCTCGACCTCGGTAAACGCGGTATCCGGGTCAACGCCATCGCTCCCACACACGGGATGTCGCCGAACTTCCTGGCCCCGGCCGGCACCCCGGTGGTCGGCAAGTCCTACGAGGAGGTCGCCGGGCCGTGGGAACCGGCGGTTTCGCCGATTCCGCTGAAGCTGAACCGCCCGCCCTCGCTGCTGGACAACGCCCGCGCCGCCCTGTTCCTGGTATCCGACGATTCTGCGTATATCTCCGGGGTCACCCTGCCCACCACGGACGGCGGCACTCTGTCCCGGGTCGCGATGTGGTTCGACGAGGACCGCGGCTTCACCGAGGCTTCCTGAGCTGCCCGATCCCACGCCGTTCACAGAAGAAGGACAACGATGGCTGCGACAATCGGGTCTGCACTGTACTGGTGGGCCGATACCAAAGGTGATCAGCGCGCACTGATCGTCGAAGACGAGGCGCTCACCTACCGGGAACTACAGGACTGGTCGAGTCGCGTGGCCCGGCGCCTGGCCGAGGCCGGAATCGCCCCCGGTGAGCGGGTGGGCGTACTCGGCCCGAACTCGCTGATCTGGCCGGTGCTGGCGCTGGGAGTGCTCAAGGCGGGCGCGGTCCTGGTACCACTGAACCCCAGGCTCAAACCGGCCGAATTGCGCAAAGTGCTCGATGATTCCGGTGCAGTGCTGGTCATCGCTCCGGCCGAATACGCCGAGCCGATCGCGCATACCCGGGAGCTGGGCGATGATTTCGCGGCGCGGTTCTTCGACGACTTCATCGGCCTGCGTGCCGGGGGACGCGATGATTTCCGCATCGACGTCGACCGGGACGATCCGGTCGCGCTCCTGTTCACCAGTGGTTCCACCGGTCTGTCGAAGGGCGTCATCTGCACCAACCGGACGCTGCTCGATATCGTCTTCGAGGCCACGCTCACAGAGGAGGGGCTGCGCCCCGGCTCGACGTCGCTGCTCCTGCTTCCGCTGGTGTTCACGCCGGGCGTGGTGTGGGGGCTGGTCATGGCCGTGGTGCTGGGTAACACGCTGGTGGTCGAGAAAGAGTTGCGGCCGGAGCGGGCGGTCGCGCTGATCGGCGAGCACCGGGTGAACACCCTGTTCGGTGTGCCGCTGGTCTTCGAGGCCATCGCCCGCACTCCCGCCTTCGCCGATACCGATGTCTCGTCGTTGCGTACCGCCATCGTCGGTGGCGCGGCGGTCGCGCCGGCACTGCTGAAGACCTGGGCGGACAAGGGGGTGGAGCTGCGCCAGATCTATGGGATGACCGAAGCGGGCGGTGTCGCCACCGCGACCAAACGCGCCGAGACGTTCACCCACCCCGACACCTGCGGCGCCGGCTCGATCTTCAGCGAGCTGAAGGTGATCCGTCCGGACGGTACCGAGGCCGATCCCGCCGAGGAAGGGGAGATCGTGCTCCGCGGGCCGGGCGTCACCCCCGGCTACTGGAACGATCCCCGGTCCACCGCGCAGGCATTGCGGGACGGCTGGCTGCACAGCGGCGATCTGGGCACTCGCGACGAGAACGGCCGGATCAAGTTCGTCGACCGGATGAAGGATCTGATCATCACCGGCGGTATCAATATCTCGCCGGTCGAGATCGAACGAGTGATCGGCGAACTCGCCGGCGTGGCGGAGGTCGCGGTGATCGCCGCACCCGATGAGCGCTTCGGCGAGACACCGGCCGCCATCGTCACCGCCGACGGTGACGTCGATGCCGCTGCGGTGGTGGCGCACTGTGAACGGCTGATGGCCGACTACAAGGTGCCCCGGTATGTGGTGGTCCGGTCCGAACCACTGCCCCGGCTGCCCAACGGCAAACTGTCCAAAACCGCGGTACGCGACGAATACCGTGACGTGGCAGACCGATTCGTAAAGGTGCGCTGAGTTCGATGACCGTTACCTCCGACGACTCCCCGGTGCTCCTGGAGCGGGACGGCGAGATCGCGATCCTGCGGCTGCACCGGCCCGATCGGCTCAATGCCTTCACCGATCGGATGTGCGAGCAATTACTCACCGCCATGGACGAGATCGACGCCGACGATTCGGTGCGCGCGGTGGTGCTCACCGGTTCCGGCCGGGCGTTCTGTGCCGGTGCCGACCTGGCCGCGGGCGGTGCCACCTTCGCACTCGGCGCCGATCCGGCCACCGGCAACGCACCGGCGGATCAGGGCGGTCTCGTAGCCTTGCGTTTCTACCGGTCCACCAAACCGATCATCGCCGCGATCAACGGCCCGGCGGCGGGCGTCGGGGTCACCATGACGCTGCCGGCCGATATCCGGATCGCCTCGGACACTGCGAAATTCGGTTTCGTCTTCACTCGGCGGGGCCTCGTGCCCGAGGCTTGTTCGTCGTGGTTCCTGCCACGGATCGTCGGTATCTCCACCGCGCTGGAGTGGACCCTGAGCGGGCGGATGGTCGGTGCGGACGAAGCCCGCGACGGTGGTCTGGTGCGCGAGATCGTACCGGCCGCCCGGATGCTCGAACGGGCGCTCGAACTCGCCCGCGAGCTCGTCGACGGGACCTCGCCGGTCTCCGTCGCGCTCACCCGCAGACTGATGTGGCGGATGCTGGGCGCGGGCGATCCCGAGACGGCCCACCGCGCGGATTCGCTCGGTATCTATCTGCGGGGAGTGTCCGGCGATGTCCAGGAGGGCGTCGAATCGTTCCTGGAAAAACGTGCCCCGCGATTCCCCGACCGGGTCTCCGCAGGTCTGCCCGACCTGTTCGGTGACTCGTAGCCGCAATCCCGATTGCTAACATTCACCGGTCTCGGCAGCCCGCCGGGTGCAGGACAGGAGGGGTGCGGACATGGCTCGACGGCGAACCGGAAGCGTCCTCAGCGAGGACCCCGAGGAAGCGCGCCGCCAGATCCTCACGGCCGCCGAGGTGGTGTTCGAACGCTACGGCGTCGCCAAGACGACCATGGACGATATCGCCAAGGAAGCCAATGTCTCCCGGCCCACCGTCTACCGCTACTTCGGCGACCGTGACAGCCTGATCACCGCGTTGATCGAGGTCCGGGCGCGGGCCATGTTCACCCGCGCCCGGATCTTCCTGCGTAAACGCGAAACCTTCGCCGAGCAGGTCGTCGACGGACTGATCTATCTGGTGAACATCGGCCGCAAGGATCCGGTGGTGCGGTTGATCGTGAGCCCCGAGCATATGGATCTGGCCACCGCGCTGGTCGGCAGTTCCGGGCTCGCGGCCCGGCTCACCGAAGAGATGTGGGCGCCGGTACTACAGGAGGCGCGCGCCCGCGGTGAAGTGCGCGAGGACCGGACCGATACCGAGATCTGCCAGTGGATCGCCCTGGTGGAACTGATTCTGGTGGGCCGGATGGATTTCGGCTCCGATTCCGACCCCGACCACCGGCGAATGCTGACCAAGTTCCTGTTGCCGGGGATCGTCACGCCCGCCGCCGCGGCCCGCGCGGGTATCTGACGCCCAGCGGCCGGTTCCTTCGTACCCGCACCGACTCCGCGTCGTCCCCAACGGCGGCAATGGATCCGCGGGCAGCTCGACCAGCTCCTGCCGACAGAGTCGGCCCGCCCGGTGGGTACGCCGGCGGGCCGTCAGTGACGCATATCGTCTCGGAGAACCGACGTGGAGACGGGTCCGGGTCGTGATGGTGTGGGGATATTCGTGGCCGGCGACCGGACGCGGCAGTCCGCGTCCCGATCACCGTGCCGAGAACCCGGGCGCCCCCGCGTCCGGAGACCGCCCCGATACTCGCCCTTCGCTTGCCGACTCGATCAGCGAGGCGCCATCCGGATCGCCCCGTCGAGTCGGATGGTCTCACCGTTGATCATCGGGTTGGTCACGATATGCGCGACGAGCGCTCCGTATTCGGCGGGATCACCCAGCCGCGACGGGTGCGGAACCTGCGCCCCGAGCGACTGCTGGGCCTCCTCGGGCAGCGAACCGAGCAGCGGGGTCCGGAAGAGCCCGGGCGCGATCGTGTTGACCCGGATCAGCAGCGCGGCGAGGTCCCGGGCGATGGGCAGGGTCATTCCGACGACTCCGCCTTTGGACGCGGAATAGGCGGCCTGCCCGATCTGCCCCTCGAACGCGGCGACCGAAGCGGTGTTGACGATGACACCGCGTTCCTCGCCGACGGGTTCGTTCTTCGCGATCCGTTCGGCGGCCAGCCGCAGCACATTGAAGGTGCCCACCAGATTCACGTTGATCACCTTGGTGAACTCGGCCAGCGGGAACGCACCCTGCTTGCCCACGGTCTTGATCGCATTGCCGATTCCGGCGCAGTTCACCGCGATCCGCAGCGGCCCCAGGGTCTCGGCGGTATCGAGTGCGGCGGCGATCGCCACTTCGTCGGTGACATCGGCGGGCGCGAAACGGACCCGGTCGCCGAGTTCCGCGGCGACCTTCGCGCCGGCGGAGGACGGCAGGTCGACGATGACGATCCGAGCACCTTCGGCGAGCAGTGCCTTCGTCGTCGCCAGACCGAGTCCCGATGCGCCGCCGGTGACGACGGCGACAGTGTCTTCGATGCGCATGGTAGTTCCTATCCGGATGGGTGGGTTCAGAGTCGTTCGATCACAGTGGCATTGGCCATTCCGGCTCCCTCGCACATCGTCTGCAGGCCGTAGCGGCCGCCGGTGCGCTCCAGGTGATTCACCAGAGTCGTGAGCAGGCGCGTACCGGACGAGCCGAGCGCGTGACCGAGCGCGATAGCACCACCCACCGGGTTGAGCCGGGCCGGGTCCGCGCCCAATTCGTGGGCCCAGGCCAGCGGCACTGGTGCGAACGCTTCGTTCACCTCGTAGGCGTCGATATCGTCGATCCCGAGTCCGCCCTTGGCGAGCGCTTTGCGGGTGGCGGGGATGGGTGCGGTGAGCATGAACACGGGATCGTCCCCGGCCACGGCGAAGGAGTGGAACCGTGCTCGCGGGCGCAGTCCGAGCCGGGACGCCGCCGCTTCGCTCATGATCAGTACCGCCGACGCGCCGTCGGTGAGCGGTGAGGAGTTGCCCGGGGTGATCTGCCACTTCGCCTCGGGGAAACGCGCCGCGAATTCGTCGGTGCGGAACGAAGGGCCGAGACCGGCGAGGCCCGCGGCGCTGGTCGCGGCGCGGACCGTCTCGTCCTCGGTGTGTGAGACGGTGGCGCCGGCGGCGTCGACCACATCGATCGGTACGATCTCCCGATCGAACCAGCCCGCTGCGCTCGCATGCGCGGCCCGCTGGTGGGATTGCGCGGAATACCGGTCCAGGGTTTCCCGGTCCAGTTTCCATTTCGCCGCGATGAGCTCGGCGGAGATGCCCTGATGCACCAGACCGTCCGGGTAGCGGGCGGCGATTCCGGGGCCGGCGGTATCCCGGCCGATCGGGGAGGTGCCCATCGGAATCCGGCTCATCGACTCGACGCCGCAGGCGATAACGATATCGTAGGCCCCGGCCAGCACGCCCTGGGCGGCGAAATGCGCGGCCTGCTG
The DNA here is from genome assembly GCF_053594175.1 of Nocardia sp. NPDC001965. Lineage (NCBI taxonomy): Bacteria > Bacillati > Actinomycetota > Actinomycetes > Mycobacteriales > Nocardiaceae > Nocardia > Nocardia sp. NPDC001965. The sequence continues at coordinate 118,315 of NZ_JBSFDZ010000008.1, read as the reverse complement.
GCTGGAACCGCATTGCCGGTCGATGGTCGTGGCCGGTACCGAGTCGGGAAAGCCGGCTGCGAGCAGCGCCGTCCGGGAGATATTGAGCGCCTGCTCACCGACCTGCTGGACGCAGCCGCCGATCACGTCGTCGACCTCGGCCGGATCGATCCCGGTGCGTTCGATCAGGCTGCGCAGCACATGCGCCAGCAATTCCACCGGATGCGTCGCGGACAGTGCTCCACCCGCCTTCCCCTTACCGGAGGCGAGGCGGACGGCGTCCACGATCACCGCGTTCGGCATATGCATTCCTTTCGTCCACTGCGGCCCGAGGGTCGGCCCGCATGCCCGGCGAACCCACCGGAGTCGGCAGGAACTTCCTGGTCCGGCAGTCGGGCGAACCTCTAGATATCTATCACCATTAGGTTTTATGGTCAATGGCGGAGGGGGGTCGGTCCGGAGCGGTGCGACGTCGAGGAAGCGGAGTTTGTGTGGATGTAAGCGTCCGGGGGATGTGCGTGGTCGTGGCTCGGCAACCCCGAATTTCGACTTGACCTTCCATCGGGTGTCAGGTGCAGGTCGGTGGCATGGACGACGAGACGGACCGCTACCCGGTCGGAGAGCTTGTTCGCCGCACCGGGTCGTCCACCCGTGCGATCCGGTTCTGGTCCGACAGCGATTGTCGATCAGGCTCAGCAGCTCCCGGTAGCCCCGACCGTTGCGCTTTCCGTGATCGGATGTCGCAAGCGCCGGCGTTGCGGACACTACTGGGCTGCCGGGCGAGCGTGTCCGGGAACCTGCTTCGAACGAGACCCGTTCGGAGCGTTCACGTCCCCGGCCCGGTACCCGCCCGCAGCCTGCTCCGGCAGTCGAAAGCCTGGATGAGCGGCAGTATTTCGCGATTCTTGTCAGCGCCCGGCACTCATCCGGATACTTTGCGGCTGAGATTTTCGTAGGCGCGATACTGCGCCGCGCGGTTCTCGAGAACCTGCTGCACCATATCGAAGGACTCGCTGCCGACGATGAGGCGCCGCGGCGGGTTCGGCAGGTCCACCAGCTCCATGATCACCGGCGCGGCGGTGGCCGGTGCCGGACCGGCGTCATCGCCCCACATCGCGGTCAGCTCACCGCGCAGCTGCTGGTAGTGCGGGTCGGGTGTGGTCGCCGTGGTGCCCGTGCTGAACAGGCCGGTGTCGTAGCCGCCCATCTGGACGATGGTGAGCGCGACGCCGAACTGTTCGGCCTCCATCGCCACGGCCTCGCTCACCGAGTCCAGCGCCGACTTGCCGGCCGCGTACAGGCCGACCATGGGGAATCCGCCGCCGGTTCCCATGGTGGTGATCTGCAGGATGCGCCCGCTGCCCTGGGCGCGCAGATGCGGCAGTACCGCCTGGGTGACCCACACCGCGCCGAACAGGTTGACGTCGAAATGGGCTCGGATCTGTTCCTCGCTCGCCTCCTCCACCATGCCCAGGAGCATGGCGCCGGCATTGTTGACCACGATATCGAGCCTGCCGAAGGCTGCGACCGCCTGCTCCACGGCCGCGAAAACGGCGGTGCGGTCGGTGATATCGAGTGGCAGCGGTACCAGATCGCCGGGATACCGCTGGGCGAGATCGGCGAGAGGTTCGATATTGCGCGCGGCCCCGATCACCCGATCGCCCGCCGCCAGCGCCGCCTCCGCGAACGCCCGGCCCAGTCCTCGCGACGCCCCTGTGATGAGCCATACCCGGGTCATGGGCTCCACCTCCTCTTGCTCGATCCGTAGTGACGAGACAAGACGGTACGTCTCGCTTCGTCGGTTGTCAAGACGGGTCGTCTCGTCTCGTATCGGTGCTACCATCCGGGCATGGTCAAGCAGCCCGATCCCACGCGCCGTAGTGAGCGCTCCCGCCAGGCCGTCCTCACCGCGGCCCGCGAGCTGGTCTCCGAGGTGGGCTACGCCAAGCTGTCCATCGAGGCCATCGCGGCCCGGGCGGGCGTGGGCAAACAGACGATCTACCGATGGTGGTCGTCCAAAGGTGCGGTGGTCCTGGATGCCATCCTGACGCTCAGCGAGAACGGGCCGGAACAGGCCGCGGCGCTGCCCGATACCGGTGATCTGGAAGCCGATCTCAAGGTGGTGATGCGGGCTACGGTGGCCGAATTCGCCGACCCGGCATTCGAGAATCCGATCCGCGCGCTCAACACCGAGATCATCAACGATCCTGCCCTGGCCGCCGAGTACCGCGCCAGGCTGGCCGACCCGGTGGACGAAGCCAAGAAGGCCCGGCTGCGCAGTGCGCAGCGCGCCGGTCAGCTCGACGCCGAAACCGACCTCGATCTGGCCCTCGAACTGCTGTACGCGCCCCTCTATCAGCGTTGGCTGCTCCGGTCGGGTCCGCTCACTCCCGAATACGCCGACGCCCTCGTCGAACTCTTCCTGAAAGCAGTGCGGCCGAGCGCGGAGAGTCCGGCCCGAATTCTGCCCCGCTAATTTTGGCGGAGATGCGACATATAAAAGACGGTTTCAAAGGTTCATGGATTCGCATATCGAGATGAAACCGATCGAGCCGGTGGGCGCGACGATGCGAAATTTCACCATTGTGAACATTCGGCTACGGAAGACATTGCGGCGGAGCGAAATTGGATCTCCGCCGGAATCAGGGCGTCGTGCCTGTGCTTTTGGGTGTTCCGGTGCTCCTCGTACCCCGCACCGGCCCGATGTCGGCGCGGCGTGGAGTGGCCGAACGCACTTTCCGCGCGCTTGCGAACGACCGGCTACACCAATACTGTTCCGACGCAGGAGATGTCCCAGACGGGACACTCTCCCGGATCAGTCGCTGTTGCTTTCATTGGAGTCCCCGGCATTGACCAAGTCTCTACCGTCATCCGAAACCGAAACCGCCGGATGCCCGCACTCCACCCGACGTCCGACCGGGGCGCCGCCCCGGGTTCCTCTGTACACCGAGGAGTACGCGGCCGATCCACATCGCTTCTTCGCCGAGATGCGTGCTCGTTACGGAACTCTCGCGCCGGTGGATCTGGCCCCCGGCGTGCCGGCTACATTGGTGCTCGGGTATCACACCGCGATCAGCATCTACAATGACCCCGATCATTTTCCGGCCGACGCGCGATCGTGGGAGAAGACCGTCCCTGCCGACCACCCGCTCATGCCGATGATGGCGTGGCGTCCCAATGTCATGCGCAGTACCGGCCGTGAACATGCCCGATACCGGCAGGCGATCACCGCCGCTCTCGACGGGGTCGATCTGTTCTCCATGCACCAGAACGTCGAAGAGGTCGCCGTGCCTCTGATCAACGATTTCTGTATGGACGGCGGCGCTGACATCATCGGTCAGTACGCCTTCCCGCTCACCTTCCAGGTGCTCAACGCCGTGCTGGGTTGCCCAGTGGATCTCGGGCAGCAGATCGCCGTCGGGATGGCCGCCATGTTCGAGGGCGGCGCGGCCGCCACCGACGCGGACGCCAGGATCAACGAGGCGCTCCTGGAACTCGTCGCGCTCAAGCGCACCGCACCCGGCCGGGACATCACTTCGCGTCTGGTGGCGCACTCGGCGCAGCTCCAGGACTCGGAGATGGTGCACCAATTGGCCGTGCTCTACGGGGCGGGGATAGAGCCGCTGACCAATCTGACGGTCAACACCCTGCTCCTCATGATCACCGACCCGCGGTTCACCGGCACATCGTCATCCGGTGCGGCCCCCACCACCCGGGACGCACTGAACGAGTTGCTGTACACCGACCCGCCGATGGCCAACTACTGTCTGAGCTATCCGAGGCAGCCGATGATGCGGGACGGAGTCTGGCTGCCCGCCGATCAGCCGGTCGTCATCGGCATGTCCGCGTGCAACAATGATCCGGCGATCCACTCGGGTCATTACACCGACAACAACGCGCACCTCGCGTGGGGTGCGGGCCCGCATGCCTGTCCGGCCAGATCGATCGCGTACATGGTCGCCCAGAACGCGATCGATCAGTTGCTCGACGCGCTCCCCGAGATGCGGCTCGCCTGTGCGGTCGACGAACTACGTTGGCGGCCGGGACCTTTCCATCGTGCACTCGCCGCGATGCCGGTGCGCTTCCCGCCCTCTCCGCCACTCGGCCTGTGACATGTTCGCGGTGCGGCCGTACGCGGCCGCACCGCTAACGATCGGCGTCTTCCCCGTGCTGTGTCCCGGGCTCGCTGTTGGGTGCGTAGGATTTTGGGCTCGAATACCGTTGCACCGTAATGTATCCGGTGAGGCTAGTGCGAATCATCAAGAGTGCCAGTTATAGCGCGGAATGATTACCCTGTATCAGGGTTTGTCCTAGAATCATTTGTAGCGCTAACGAGCCCAGAACCGTAAGACAGCTTCGTATCCGCATTCTCGCCAACCCATCTGCCGATCCCGTGGATCGGCAGCGCATCGGGAGCACTGTCGATTTCGACATGTCCGACTCGCCGGTGACATCCAGCATCGCGCAAAACTTGCCGTACCGCCCCGAGGAGGATGTCGTGTCCCAGCCCGTTTTCCTGGAAGTCAGGCCAAGTAAGGAACGCATTGTAACCAGAGCATTCGAGCTCGCGCAAGACGATCCGGCTTTGGCGGCACGATTGATGCGCGTGAACGAAGTAGCCCGCGGTATCCGCACGGTGGAGGTGTGGGTTACCGACGCCTGCAACCTGCGGTGCAAGGGGTGCTGGTTCTTCGAACACGATATGGACAAACAGAGCGTCGAGATCCGGGATCTGGACTCCATCCGCGCATTCGCCGAAGACCTGCGCGATTCCAAGAAGATCACCAGCACACTGCTGATCGGTGGTGAGCCGGCGCTGGTCCTGGATCGAGTCCGCGTGTTCGCGGAGACCATCCGCAATGTCACCGTGGTGACGAACGGGACGCGGCCGATACCCTACGACGGCCTGGAAGATCTCGCTATCGCGGTCTCGCTGTGGGGTGGTGGTCCGGTGGACGACGAATTACGCGGTCACGGACCCAACGGCCGGCGGATGAGCGGACTGTTCGGAAAAGCGCTGCGCACCTACGCCGGTGACCCGCGGGCCACCTGGGTCTACACCCTCAGCGAGGCCGGGATGCCGTACCTCGAACGCACCGTAGAGGCCATCGCCGACAACGGTAACCAGATCAACTTCGGTTACTACAGTGACAACGGCACCGATCCCACTGCGCGACTGCACAATGAAGAACGGGCGATCGAGGAGATGACTCGTATGCGCGAGACCTATCCCGATACCGTCATCGGGGACCCCTATTACTTCCGCACGCTGGTCACCGGCCGCACGCACTGGGGTACCTTCGGCGCGCAGACCTGCCCGAGTATCAGCAACGATCACCCTGCGCACGCCCAGCGGCTGACCGAGGGACATCCGATCGTCGGCCGTTTCAACGCCTATCGGACCGATCACAGTGTGCAGTACTGCGCCACCACCGGAGACTGCGACAACTGCCGGGACAGTCAGGCGGTGTGGAGCTGGCTACTGGTCAATATGCATCGTTTCCTGGGCGATCGTGATCAGCTGGACACCTGGGTGACGTTGGCCGAGAACTTCTATCGCCAGTACTACTGGTCCAGCTACCATCCCGCCCGGCCGGTGCCCGTCGAAGCGGTCGGTGCCTAGGGCGGGCGGTACCCACCATGGCGACAATGTCTCTGGAGAAGGCCCGGATCTTCTCGGATGTTCTTCGCGGTGACCCCGGTGCCCGGATCCTCTGGGCCCGGCCCGGGGCCGACCGGCATCGGCAATACGAGAAGATCCGCGCCCGAGGCGCGTTGGCCACCAGCCGCCGCGGACTGCTCTTCACCGCCTCGCACGCGGCGAGCCATCAGGTTCTCACCGGCGGCGATTTCGGCCCGGCGCCCATCGGGGCGTCGGCCCGCCGCCGCAACGAAACCGGCGACGTCACACTGGTGCATCCGGTCGACGACTCCTTCCTGAAGCTGCAACCACCACGGCATACGGAGCTGCGATCCCTGGTCGCTCCCACGTTCCATCGGCGCGAACTCGCCGATCTCGGGCCCCGCATCGAAAAGATTGCCGGTCACTGTCTGAACGAGCTGCCCCGCGACCGGGTCACCGACCTGATCACCGGCTACGCCGAAGCCGTTCCCATGGCCATGATCTCGGATATCCTCGGCCTGCCGGATACCGAGGCGCCGCGCTTCGCCGCGTGGGGAAATGTGCTCGCCTCGTTGCTGGACGGTGCCAGAACGGCAGCGGAACGGCAGCGTTCCCGTGCCCTGGTCACCGAGATGACAGCGTACTTCCGGGAGCGCCTGACCCGTGCCGATCCGGAGGGGCCCGGGCTCATCGCCGCTCTGGCGCGGCAATGCCCGGCGCAACTCAACCCGCGCGAGGCCATCGCCACCTGCAGCATGCTGCTCGTCGGCGGCTTCGGCACCACCACACATCTCCTCGGGAACACCCTGCGCACGCTGTTACAGCAGCCGCATCTGCGGCCCGACGACGGCGATTACGCGGCCGTGATCGAAGAGTCCCTGCGCTACGACGCCCCGGTCCAGTACGTCGTCCGGGTCGCTGTGACCGATACCCGGCTGGCCGGTCGGGCCGTCACCGCGGGAACCCCGATCGTGGTGCTGCTCGCCGCGGCGAACCGCGATCCGGAGATCTTCACCGACCCGCACGTGTTCGATCCCCGGCGCCGGGAACCACATCGTCACCTCACCTTCGGCGCGGGGATCCATTTCTGTATCGGCGCCGCGCTGGCTCGGGCGGAAGCGACCATCGCAGTCCAGCGATTCTTCGAAAGGTATCCGGACGCCCATATCGCGGGCAAGGAAGCTCCGCTGCCTTCCCGCGCGCTCCACGGGCTGCGGCGGCTGCCCGTCGTCCTCGAGGCCTGATAGCGAAACGGTACTTCCAGGGATGGCCGTCGCCCGGAAGTGGCTCCGGGAGTGGCCCCACAGGGCCGGCGGCGGGCCCGGGCCGCTACCGGACAGGGTGTTCGCGGCCCGCGCGGCGTCGAGGACGGCGTCCGATTCGTATGCCGCCCGGGATGGGTGCGGGCCCGGGCGCGGCTACCGGAGGTCGATCCGGTCGGGATCGGGTAACCGCGTGGGCCTTTCGTCGGTGTACCAGGCGTACTCGATCCCGCTCAGCCGTCCCGCTTCGACCCAGATGATCACCTCACCGGTCGGCCTCCCGGCGAGGTCGGTGACCGCTGCGTTCGCGAAGATGCCGTCCGTCACACCGTCCGCCGCGATGGCACCCGGGTCGACCTCGACATCGACGCTGGGCGACCCGGCCCCCCAAGTCGCCACCACCCGTAAATACGGTATCTGCGCAATATATTCGGCGGAGTCGTGACGGCTCGCCGACAACAGCTTGGCCACGACCGCCGCCTCGAGGTCGGTCAGTGGCCTCGGCCGAATCGGCGTGCCACCCATCGCACCTCCTCGGAACTCGGGCAACGTCACGGAAGGGTAGCTGCCGGGTTGTGCCGAGCGACGCTGACCGGCCGTCCCGGCGCGTCTCACCGGCCGATCTGCGTGTGGAGCGTGCTAGCGTCTGCGACCCCGTGCCGGCTTCTTCTCGGCGGGGGCGGGTTTGCGCGCGGGACGCGGTCGCTGCCCTGCCGGACGCGACTTGCGCGGTTCCGGTTCGGTGTCCTTTCCGGCGGGGGATCGGGAACTGCGTTCCGAGCGGCCGCGCACGACGCCGATGAACTCTTCGGCCGCATCCGCGGTCAGGGTCTGTGGCCAGGCCAGGGCGATTTCGGTGTCGCCGGTATCGGTCACTGTGCGATAGACCAGGTCGCGCCGGTGGTGCAGGCGGGCGATCGAATGGGGCACGATGGCGACGCCGACTCCCGCGGCGACGAGTTCGACGGCGGCTGCGACGGTGTCGATATCGGCGGTGTCCTGTATGCGCTCGTCGGCGAGATCGGCCATGCCGACCTCGTCGAACAATGCGATCGCGTGGTCCTTGGGTACCACGACGACGGGCACCTCGTGGTAGAGAGGGATCGCGTGCATCCCGTCGCGGTCGATAGGTAAGCGAACGAAGCACATGTCGACGCGGCCCTCGCGCAGCGCCTGTTCCTGGTCGGCCTGGGCGACGGCGACCAGCTCGAGCGAGGTATCCGGGAACCGCCGGCCCCAGATCCGCTCCCATTTGGTGACGGTGACGCCGGGCACGAAACCGACCCGCAGGGTGGCGGGGGCAGTGGACACGGCGCGGTCCGCCTCGTTCTCGGCGCGCGCGATGATCTCGCGCGCCTCCCGCAGCAGCTCCTGTCCCGCGTCGGTCAGCTGGGTCGGTTGCGCCCCGGGCACGAACAGCTTCGTGCCGAGCTCGGCCTCCAGGTCGATGACCGTGTGGCTGAGCTTCTGACGGGAGATGTGCAATGCCTTCGCGGCGCGGGCGAAGTGCAGTTCCTCCGCGACTGCCACGAACCAGCGCAGGCGCTGCACATCGACTGAGGAAAACCGGCTCATACCGGCCAGCGTATGGCACCGCGGAGTCCGGGCCGGCGCGGCGGCCCGATACGCTGTTCCGGTGAGCCTGGACAAGAAACCGCAGATGATGAAGCCGCTGACCGCGGCGAACAAGCTCGGCATCTATCTCCCGGCGGCTCCTGAAGAGTTCCGGAACAACCCGATCTCCCGAACCGAGCTGGACGAGCTCCGGGAGAATCCCCCGCAGTGGCTCACCGAGCTGCGCCGGACCGGACCGTTCCCGCGCGATATCGTGGCGCGCAAGCTCGGTATCTCCAACAGTGGTCTGACCCGGGCCGGGGTGTCCGACGCGCTCACCGCGGACGAGATCGCCGCCTTCCTCGCGGAACCGCCGGAGTGGCTGATCCGCGAACGTGAGAACTATGCCGCCGTGCGTGCCGAGGAAGAACGAGTCCAGGCCAAGGAGGCCGAACGCCGGGCGGCGACCAACCGGGCGGCGAAAGGCTACTAGGGCTCCGTTCGGACGGGGCTTGCCGGTGATCGGAGGTGCCGGTCCGCGGATGGGCCCGTCCGGCCGATCTGCTCCACGGGTCTGTCGGCCCGACAAGCGCTGTGCCTCAATGGAAATCGGGGGCGGATTATCCTGCGCCGAACCTGGCCGGAGTTATAGATTGTGCGCATGATTGCAGGTAGCGCATTTCGAAGTCTTGCCGTCGTGGCCTCGACCGCGGCGGCCGCCATCGCGGTTTCCGGTCTCGCCGGTGCCGCCGTCATTCCGCCGAGCACCGCAACTCTCACGGTCTCGGGTGCGACGGTGACCGCGTCGTTGAGCCGGATCAGCACCGACCTGGTCGGTGGCACGGTGCAATGCGCACTGCTGATCGACGGTGATCCGCAACAGAACGCGTTGTCCGCACGTGAATCCGCTCCGGCGGATTTCGCGTTGTACCGCGAGGTGGCCGCCGGCGATCACCTCGCCGTGAGCTATTGCGCGGACTATCCCGCCGGTTCCGATACGCCCAGCTCGTATCCGACGCTGGCATGCGCCAAGGTGAGCGTACCCGCGGCAACGGTGGAGGCGTTGCCCAACGATCGCTGCTATCTGCCCGGCGAGTAGCTTTCCCGTGCCGTCGCCGCTTCTGCGGCGGCGCGGCCGAGCCTGTGCGAGCCGCCCGGATCGACGATCCGGGCGGCTTCTTGCTGTCGGCAGCCGATCGCGGCGGTGCGGTGACCGGCGAACGTCGGCCGGTCCTTAATATGGGGCACTAGCGAGAAACGTCTCATTTGTAGCAGACTGGGCGCTACCGGACGCCTCGCGGTACGGCATCGGTGGCAGAGCTCGAGGAGATGGCGAATCGATGGTCCAGGACGAAAGTGACCTACCGGTAGGCCCGGGTGTCGCCGCCGGTATCGATATCGAGCGGGTCACCGCCTGGTTCGCCGAACACATCCCAGCGGCCGTGCCGCCCCTGCGGTTCGACCTGATCACCGGTGGCCGCTCCAACCTGACCTACCGTGTCCACGACGAGTCCGGCGCCCGCTGGGTGCTGCGCCGACCGCCCACCGGACACGTTCTCGCTTCCGCACACGATGTCGTCCGCGAGTTCCGAATCCTCGACCTGCTCGCCCGCAGCCCGGTTCCCGTGCCCCCGGTCCTGGGCTGCTGCACCGACCACGCCGTCACCGGATCCGATTTCTACGTCATGGCGAATGTGGACGGGATCGTGCCCGACGACCCCGTGTCCGCCGCCGCGATCCCCCGGGAGAGCCGCGTCGCCGCCTCCCGGGACATCGTCGATACGCTCGTGGCCGTCCACGCCGTCGACACCACCACCGGGCCGCTGGCCGAGTTGCGCAGGCCCGGCAGTTACCTGGAACGTCAGCTGCGCCGGTGGCACCGCCAGCTCACCGCCGGTGCAGTGGGCCCCGGCCCCGTCTGGGAGGTGCACGACCTTCTCACCCAGCGGATGCCCGGCGAACGCTGGACCGGGATCACCCACGGCGACTTCCGCCCGGGCAACCTGCTGATCGGAGCCGACGGAACCGTCCGGGCAGTCCTGGACTGGGAACTGTGGACCGTCGGCGATGTCATGGCCGATATCGGCTGGCTCACCGCCGCCTGGACATCGGCCGAACCGTTCGGATGGGCGCCGACCCCCGCCGACGGCTACCTCGATATCGATACGCTGCTGGCGCGATACGCCGACACCACCGGCCGGTCTCTCGACGATCTGCCCTATTACCAGGCTTTCGCGCTGTGGCGACTGGCAGCCATCGCGGCGGGGGTGGCGGCCCGTTTCCGGGCCGGGGTGATGGGTGCACAGGATATCGATATGACGGAGCTGTCGGAGCGACCCGCCCGGCTCGCCGAATCGGCGCGCGCGGCACTCACCGGCTGACCGACCGATGGTCCGCGCGCGAATGCCCGACCGCCGCAACCGGTCGGTGAACGCGCGTTTCCGGGTATCCAACTGCCGGTCGGGTGGGTGACGGCGCGGACACGGCCCGGTTCAGAACCCGGCGTGCAGCCGAGCCCACGCGGTATCCCACTGATCCAGCTGACGTGATCGGATGCGGCCGGCGGCTGTCACCGCTGGAACACAGTAGAGGAGGAGCTGGCCACTCCAGGCGAAGACCGCGATGAGGGTGGCGTCGAACCGGACCGACGATTCGCTCTGCGGTGCCGAGGTATGCGTGCCGTCGCGATCCACCCAGATATCGACGATCTCACCTCGGTGAGAGCCCGCCGCGGCGTATACGGCGCCGGTGTGGCGGGTGCCCGCGGCGATCCAGGTGGCCGCGGTGGTGGGGTCGAGGTCGTATTCGCTGGGGAAGGGAGCGGATTCCAGCAGGGTCGCTGGTACGCGGTGCCGTCCGGCGGCCCGTTCGGCAGCGGACTCGCTCAGCGCTGCGTGCGCGTGGACGCCTATCGCGAGGGCTATCGGGACCGCCCAGGCGGCCACCAGCAGCGCGCCACATACGAGCCAGCCGATGAGGCGATCTCCGGGACGCGACAGCGGACTCTCGTGCCACGGGCGCAGGTGCCACAGCCGCGTCGCGGCGGTGGGATATCTGCTCGGTTGGGGGACCATTGGTTCTATCCGGGTGGGCGATCGGGGTCGGTACTGTTCTCTTCGACTATTCCAGGATCTGCTCCGGATACCTGTGCCGAAAACCTGTGATACGGCTCATGTATCGCTGTGGCCGCACCACCGAGCATCACATCGGTATCGCTGGGAGCCCCGGGAGCTGAATTATCATCGAGGCGGTGAGCACTTCGTCGCCGGATTCGGCGATCCGATCGGATTCGGGTACGACATACAAGCCCCTTCGGGTACTGGCGATCACCACGACGCTCGTCTCCGTCCTGGTGATCCTGTTCGCCGTCCCGTGGTGGACGCTGGTGATATCCGGAAATCGGTGGCCGGCACCCGTGGTCGCGCTGGGAACCGCCGCCTTCGCGATCGCTCTCGTGGCGTTGCCCGTGACGATGGTAGCGAGCCACGGCCGCCGGCACCTCGACTGGGCCGGGCGGTTCGGCGACTCCCTCCTGGGGATCATCTGGGTGCTCTTCGCGTGGTCGGTGATCGGCACGATCGCGCGCCTCGTCCTCGGCTTCGCCGGTGTGACGGACCCGGTGCGCTCGCGGTCGGTGGCGGTTGCAGTCGTTCTCGTGGCCGCGGTTCTCCTGACCTGGGGCAATCGGGAGGCCATGCGAATTCCCCGGATCGAATATGTGGACGTCACACTGCCGCGACTCGGCCGGGGCCTGGACGGCATCCGGATCGTCGCCGTCACCGATACACATTTCGGTCCCATCGACCGGACGTCGTGGTCGCGCGGAGTCGCGGCGGCCGTGAACGAGCTACGTCCCGATATCGTTGCCCATGTCGGCGATATCGCCGACGGCCCCGTGGAACGACGACGTGTGCAGGCGGCCCCGCTCGCCACCATGGACGCCGGGCTCGCCAGGGTCTATGTCACCGGCAACCACGAGTACCTCGGCGAGGCGCAGGCCTGGCTCGACTACATGGATTCGATCGGCTGGAACACTCTGCACAACAGTCATATCGTCGTCGAGCGCGGCAGCGACCGCCTCGTCGTCGCGGGCGTCGACGATGCCACTGCGAAGTCGTCGAAACTCAGTGGTCACGGCGCCAGTTTCGAAGGTGCTCTGGCAGGAGTCGATCCCGAGCTTCCGGTACTCATGCTCGCGCATCAACCCAAGCAGGTTTTCGAGTCCGCGGCGGCCGGTGTCGACCTCCAGATCGCCGGCCACACCCACGGCGGTCAGATCTGGCCGTTCAACTTCCTGGTCCGGCTCGATCAACCCACCGTCCACGGGTTGAGCCGGCACGGCGAACGGACACAGCTGTACACCAGCCGGGGCACCGGTTTCTGGGGTCCGCCGTTCCGGATCTTCGCACCCAGCGAGATCACGGTGATAACGCTTCGTTCCGTGTGAGGTCGGCCGGCCCCGGAGCGGGAGTGCCCGGCTCGGTGAGTACCGTCCGGAACGTCACCGACACCCGCCGCCCGCGCGGCACCCGACCGGCCGGCGAGGGATCGGTACGGCGCGCCGCGATGGTGTGCCGCCACCGATAGCGCGCGTCGCCCGTCATCTCGCACAAGCTGCCGGTCGCCAGAACGACCGGCACCCGGACTCCGCTGTCGGGATCTAGGAAGTCCATGGTGCAGGCCGAGCCGAGACTCAGCGTCGCCACAACCGGGCCGAAACACGGCACACAGTCGACATGTGGGCTGATGCCCTGCCCGGGCAGATATTCGTTGACGATGACTTGATCGGGCCGAACCGCCCACTCCAGCCGCTCGACCAGCTCACGCGCCCATCCGGGCAGCGGCGGCGCGGGTGCGGACGCGGCGACCGAGCGCCGGCCGTAATCGTAGCGATGACCGAAATGCTGTACCCGACGCCGTAATTCGTTCGACCACGGTGCCGCGTCGATCGCGGCCACGAGCGCAACCTGCTCCCGCAAATCGATCCAGTCGTCCGCACAGCGCAGACCGTCCACGCCCGCGACGCTCGCGAATTCGGTGCTCACACTGTCTACCGTGACACACCGGGCCGAGGCGTTGCGGTAGGCCGTCCTCGGCTGTGAGAACTTTCCCGGGGCTCCGGGAAGGACGGTCAGGTCCCGCTGCCCCCACCGCAGCCACCGCCACTGCAACCCCCGCCACCGCAACCACCGCCCGTGCACCCGGTTCCGTCGTTGCTCCCGGATATGCCACTCGAACCGTCTCCGTCGGCGCCCCATGCTCTTGTCCGTGCATCACGCCGGGTTCTGCGGGCGAGTTCCTCGCGGTATTTCCGGAAGTTGCGTCGATCCCAGGCGATGAACGCCACAAGTCCGAGTCCCGCTACCGCGAACAGGATCCAGTCCGTCGACCCCATACTTCACGGTAGGGCGAAATCGGTCGATAGGAAACAGGGTTCGCGATGTCGTGGGATGCGGAGCCGACCGTCGACTCCGGTGCGGTGCGGCACACGCTGCGGTTCATCGGCGCGGAATCGCCATATCGCCGCCGTGCACCCCGGGCTACTGACCCCGCTGGTCACCGATCCGGGGCGCCCGGTCGCAGCGCGGCGGCGGCTGTTCACCGGTCCTGCTTCGGAGCCCGGTCCGCGCCGGCGGACCCGGGTGCCAATCCGCTGCGTAGGAGCTTGACCAAGCGGCGTGCATGTTCACCGTCGGCACCGGCCGCAAGTGCCACGCCGGTGGCCAGCGTCAGTACATCGGTCGTGGTGACATCCGGTCGCAGCGCTGTCCGGGCGCGCTCGACCAGGACATCGGCAGCGGCAGTTATCGAGGTGTGCCATTCCTCGAACAGTGGCGTCCGGCGGTCACCTGGTCCCTCGGTGGCGGCCAGGGCCAGTGGGCGCTTCGTCGCTACGTGGACGACGAACCGGTCGAGCCAGGTGAAAAGCGTATCGAGCGGTGGTTCCGTGCCGGCCGGCTGCGCGCCGTAACGGCACAGATCGGCGATCTCGTCGCCGTAGACGGCGACGAGCAGGTCGGCCCTGGTCGGGAAGTGGCGGTACAGCGTCGCGTTTCCGACACCGGCGCGCCGGGCGATCTCGTCCAGCGCGACTTCGGGGCCCGCTTCGATGATGAGCTCTCGAGCCGCGGCGAGCAGGCGCGCCGTATTGCGGGATGCGTCGGCCCGGGGGCCGCGCTTGCTATTCGGGGACATCCCCGCTTACGGTACCGGCAGTAACCGGGGATCTCCCCGTTTCGAGGGCTGGAGGGCTGGACCATGTTGACCGCCGACGACCGCTTCGCCATCACGGAACTGATCGACTCGCACGGGCACCTGACCGACTGCGGCGACTTCGACGGGTTGCGGGCACTGTTCACCGAGGATGTCGTCTACGACGTGAGCGCCCTGGGCGGCGGTGTCCTGATCGGACCGGAGTCGATCCAGGCGGCCGCCTTGTCGCTGGGCGACGCGAACCCGGTGGCCCATCACGTCACGAACATCGTGTTCACCGAAGCTCACGACGGAAAAGTTCGCACGCTGTCCAAGGGGCTCGGCATCATGACTGATGGGACCGTCGGCAGCGCCACGTACGCGGACACCTTCGAACGGACTGCCGCGGGCTGGCGGCTCGCCCATCGGATCGTGCGGCCGCGCCGTGTACCGCTGCGACCGTGAACGCGATACGACCCGTCCGGCCACCGGCGATCCGGGACACCCGGTCGCGGCGGTGAGGTCGTCCGGCAGCCACCGAAGCCGGGTCCGGCAAGTCGCGATGCGTCTCGCCGAGCCCGGGGCGACTTCGACGTCAACGGCCGTTCACCGAATTGTGGAACTGGATCGCGCTCGCGATACCCACCGGCACTCCGATGACCGACCCGGCAACGCAACCGAGGGCGCCGCCGATCAGCGATCCGAGCAGGGTGCCGACCGAGGTCGCGAGGCCGAACTGAGTCGCCGCCGTACTCAGCGCGGTATTCGGGTCGACAGCCCCGGTGCTCTCGATATCGACCGGCCGCAACACGGCGGCCGGACGTGCGTGGGCCGGATCGACACTCGGCGTGAAAGGAGTCGCGGTGTTTCCGACAATGCGTGCGGCGATGGGCCATTCACGGCCGTCTTCGAGATAGGTCAGCGGTATACCCGCGATCAAGCGGCCCGCATTGTCCAGCACCTGGAACTGCGTGCCCTGCGTGGTGAGTGATTCCTGACACGCGGACCATCGTCGGGAAGTAGTGGATCCGGAAGCGCTGAACAAGCCCCGGATGAGGCTCGTAGAATTCGATCACGAAATCTCGACAGAATCCGTAAAGGCGCCGTCGGGAAACGCGTCGCGGCCTTCAACGAAACGTCGAGGTGGTCTTTCGGTAGTTCCTTCCGGGCCGATGCGCACCTCGCCGTACCGGTGTCGGCCCAACCCGTCGGCGGGCCGTTCCGCATCGTCACCCGCTGTGCGACCTGCCGTCCGGTCGTTGTGCACTTCGCACAAGGCGCTGGCGGAATCATGGACACACGGGCCGTTTCCCGATCGGCACACGCTGGCTAACGTTGTCCACCAGAGTAATCAGAAGTGATCCCGGCTCGACCGTTGCGGCAATGTCGGGGCTGCGGCAAGCATGATCGGTGTATCCGAGAATCGGCATCCGGCCCGGTCTGTTCGCTGTCGATCGGGTCATCTCCGCGAACTCTGTTTCATTCTGTGTCATCAAGAGGAGCGCAGTGCTGTTTTCGCCGCGGGTGAATTTCCTATGGTCCGATCCACCGACTGTTCCCGCCGGGCCGCTCGGAAAAGCTACTCGATGATGAATTCCGGTGCATTCTCCCGGAAATCCTCCTGCCCCAGCTGTTCGGGATGGCATAGGGGCACAACGGTTTCCGTTGCACGTCGATCGACAGAGTCGAAGGAAGTTTCGTGACACAGACACGGCCCGTGGTGCGAATTCTGGCCGGGGTGGCCGGTCGGAGTCTCAGCGTGATGGTGGGGATGGCCACCGGTGCGATGGATGCCCTCGCCGCCCGCCGGAGCCGGATCGGCCGGCAGCCGGCTCCGGCGATCCAGCCCGTCGTGGTGGGGGTCAGTGGTGGCGCCATCGCGGCCGCGACGATAGCGCTGGGGTTGACGCGTGACCGGGCCAGGCAGATCGCGATCGATCACCCGGAGCGAGATGTGCTGGGCGGGAGAAGTGTGCGCGCCCTGGTGACCCGGCGCGCGCTGTACCCCCGGGCGCGGATTCGCGAGCTCGCCCACGCCATCGTGGGCGATCGCACCTTCGCCGACTTCGTCCTCGAACCGGGATCGTCGGGGCAACCGCTGCACCGGGCGGCATCGTCACTGCTGATACCTGTCTATTCGGCGAAGCGTGGAACCCTGCTGTTACCCCGGGACCTACCCGAGCTGGGTGTTCCGGATCTGCCGGTCGTGGATGCGCTCGTCGCGGCGACTCGCATTCCGGGAGCGCTGCCGGCGGCTGCAGGACTGGAGGACCTGTTCGACGGCGGCTGCCAGTTCCGGGTGCCCCACGAGATCTTCGCGCCGCATCCGGCGCTGATCCTGGACCTCTACGGGCCGCAACCGTACGACAGTCGAGGCGGACTGATCTTCCCTGTCCTGCACCCCGCGCTGCCGATGATTCCCCATCGCCCACGGCCGTTTCGCGATACGGCCCTGCGCGAATCGACCATCTTCGCCCACCAGCCCTACGGTGCGGCGCTCGAAGCGCCGGACCGATCGGCCGAGGAACTGTTCGACACCGGTTACGACATCGCCACCGCCTGGATACGTTCCCGCACCGACGCCCAACTGCTCGATATCGTCGGGCCGGATGTTCTCGGCTACCCGGCGCCCGAACGAATCGGGTCTATCGTCTGAGGACGTCGACGTCGGGCCCGTGGTCCGGCATACATGCCGGGGTCCGATATCGAACATCCGGTCGGCACCCCGGCCTTGGCGCCGGGGTGCCCGCTCAGACCGGCGGGCGGAGCACGTTCTCACCGAGGAACCGGCAGATCCGCAAGGCCAGCGCGATATCCAGCTTCTCGTGCCCGGTCGCGCCGCCGGGCGTGGCCTCGAGGGCTTTGGTGACGCGGTACTTGACGGTGTTGCGGTGCAGGATCATCTGCTGCGCGGTGCGCAGATGGCTTTCGCCCGTCTCGTAGAAGGTGCTCAGCGTATCTCGTAACGTCGCTGCCTGATCGGTGTCCTCGGCGAGTCCGCCGAGCACCTCGCGCACCCATTCGCGGGTCGAGTCCAGATCCTCGGCCAACAGCGAGGCCACCGCCACACCGGGATCGCCGAACCCGATCGTCACGGGTGGCGGCGGTATCCGCGGAACGGTCGCCAGGCGGTAGGCGGCCGCGGCCTGCCGCTGGGAGCGGCGGAATCCGTCGAATCCCGTTCCCGGCAGGCCGAGGGCCAGCCGCACCCCTTCCGGCAGGACGGGCACCGCGCCGGCCGGATCGACAGCGGGTGGCCGGCCGAACGGAATCCATATCCACAGTGTGCGCTGGTCGACGGCGGTCACCAGTGGCGCGCCGTCGGCGTGCACTGCGTGCGCCAGTGTGCTTGTCCCGGAATCCAACAGCGGGAGTGCGCCGGCCTCGTCATTGCCCGAGTACCACAGGATCGCGGCCAGATGCGTCCGATCGAGCCGGTAACCGGTCTCGATTTCGAACTCCGCCGGATCCGGTGTCGTCGCCGAGAGCAGCGAATGGACGGTGGACGGGTGCACGTGGCCGCGGGTGTTCGTTCGCCGCATACGTTCGGTCTCGTAGGTTTCGAGAACGGATACGGTGATCCAGTCGGTGTACGCGTAGACGAGTTCGGTGAACCGTCCGAGTACGGCCAGTCCCAGTGCCGTCGGCAGATCCTGGCGGCTCACCTCGGCCCGGCAGATACGCATCATGACGTTCTGGCCCAGATGATAGGCGCGCACCAGTAAGTTGGACGGAATCTCCTGCTGTGCCACCCGTCGTGCGTATTCGACCGATGCGGTCGGCGGTTGCAGGTGATCGACCGGGATATCGCCGGCCAATATCTCGATCATGGTCGCCACATTGGCGTGGATGCTGGCGGCGCGCAGTGCCGCCAGCCGCGGATCGCCACCGGACGAGTCGATCTCACCGGCTATCCGCCGGGTCATGACCTCGGCGATCTCCGACTCCCGCGTGCGTAACCCCGCGCCGATCGCCACGACCACCTCGGAAGCCCGCATCTGTGCCGGCTCCGGCGGCTTCCCGGGCCTTCGCCGTGGTGGTGGCGCGGGCCGGGTCACCGCGCCACTTCCCGCCGTCGCGGCCCGAGCCGCCGCAGGTCGTCCGGAACTACGAGGGCACCCGCCGCGAAGATCTGTTGTTCGACCTGCACTTCACCAATTCTCGGAATCCGGGAGACCGTCACTGCTTCGCGGGGCGGCGCCCCCATCGTATGCGTAGTCAGGGAGACATCAGACTAACCAGCAATGTGCTGCCGGGGAACGGGCCGAATGGCCACAATCGGGTGAGGCCAGGGTGCAGACTGCACAAATCGGGGTGCGGTATTGCCGGTGCGGGCCGGGTTCGTTCTATGCTGCGCACACTTCATCTGCGGTGGCGCACCCGAGTGCGCGGACGAACGGAAACCGGTGACCTACACATTCCAGGAATACCAACTCATCGAGCTGCGCTCGCCGGCCGGAGAGCGGGTGGCGTCATGAGCGGCATCGGTCGGTGGAGCCTGGGTATCGGCGCCGGGCTCGTGGTCGTGGCCGTTGTGTGCGGGGTGGCGAACCTGCTCCCGGCCGCGGTGATCACCGGCCTCGTGGGTGTGGCCGCCCTCTGCATCGCCGGATACGACGTGGTCTACTCCTGGCTGGACCGTGCCGAGCTACGTCGGCGGGGGGCCAGGGCTCGGGAACGGGACGGTCACCACGGCCGGTAGGACCGAGCTCCCCGGCTCGGCGACTCGTCGTCAGCGGGATCGGGGCCGCGGTTTCGTGGCCGGGCGCAGGACAGCGGCGCCGAGCAGGCGGCACACCTGCAACGCCAGCGCCACATCGATTCTGTCGTACGGGACTGCGCCGGTACCGGTCACCGCGAGCGCCTTGGCGATCCGATACTTGACCGTATTGCGGTGCAGCGTGAGCGTCCGGGCGGTTCGGACGTGGTTGTCGCCGGTGGCGAAGTAGGTACTCAGCGTATGACGCAACGTCGCGGCCTGTGCGGTGTCCTCGGCGAGATCGCCGAGGACCTCCTGCACCCATGCCCGAGTGGCGTCCAGATCGGTGGCCAGCAGCGAGATCACGCCCACCCCGGGGTCCGCGAAACCGACTGCGGACGGCAGGTCCGGCGATCCGGGCAGGGTGGCGACGAAATACGCGGCCCGGGCCTGCAGATGCGAGCGGCGGAATCCGTTCGGGCCGTGGCCCGGCAGTCCGGCGGTGAGCCGAACTCGCGGGGCGAGATCGCATTTCCGGCGAATTTCGGTGACGCCGGCCGTCGGCCGCTCGCCGAACGGCAGCCACGCCCACACTGTCCGTCGGTCGATCGCTGTCACGATCGCCGGACCGTCGGTGTCCAGCGACCCGCCGATGGCGCGTACCCGGGCCTCCAACAGGTCGAGGACACTCGTCTGTTCGGGCCCCTCCCACCACAGGATGAGCGCCAGATGCATACGGCTCAGCGAGTATCCGGTCTCGTGTTCGAAAGCGGAGGTATCGGGGTCGTCGGTGGCGAGCACGGAGTGGACGGTGGCGGACCGCGCGCCATCCAGCCGACCCACCCACCGTCTCCGTTCGGCCTCGTAGGCCTCGAAGACATACCCAGTGATCCAGTCGATATAGCCGTAGATGATCTCGGTCAGTCGTTCGACGACCGCCAGGGCGAGCGGAGCGGGCAACTCGGCACGATCGAGCTCGCCATAGCAGATGCGGAGCATCTCCTGCTGTCCCATGTGATAGGCGCGGACCAGGGAGTTGGCCGGAACCTCGCGCTGTGCCAGCCGCAGTGCGTATTCGACGGCGTCGGGATCGGGTTCCAAGCCTGCGATCGGAATATCGTTCATCAGGATGTCGATCACCGTGCGCACATTGCCGGCCACACTGGCCTGGAGCAGGTCCACCAGTCGCGGATCATCGTCGAGCCGGTCGATATCACGGGCCATCAGGGCGCTCATCCCCGAGCTGATCTCGTCTTCACGAGTTTCGAGTATTCGCGCGATCCTCGCTGTGACAGCCACGACGTCGTCGCCGGCCGTGCGCGATACGTCGTCCGGCGGGCACGGTGGCGCCGGTGGACGAGCTGCCGTCATCCCCGACGTTCTTCCCGATCGATACCCACGACGAGGTCCGCGGGTGGCTCCGCGCTGCCGCGACCGACCGCGCCGGTCACCCGGAAGCGTCGGTGGCCGCCGGACGAGGAGCGGGCATGGCCGGTTCGCGTTGTCCGGCCTGCGCGGCGGCATCGTCGAAGCAGTACCCGGCAGTTCATGGCAGCGAGTGTAGGTGTCCGGTCCCGGTGTTCTCATCCGCTGGACGAATGAGGTCCACCGGGGCGTCCCGGTGTGGTGTGCCACGCCGGAGGTTCGTGAATTCGGCTCCACTGCGGCGGCCGCCGGGCTAGCGGCGATCTCGGCCGCGATGTCTTTCAGCGCTCGCTCCGCGCGGATCTCCACCGCCCGCTCCGCGAACCGGCCCGCGGACGTACCGCTCGATGGATCCGGCGACCAGGGCGGGCCTGCCGGTGGAGGACGAAGACTCGACCGGTCAGTCGGCGAATACCTCGCGCAGTTTGGCTTCCTGCTCATGGGACAGGTTGGTCGAGACCAGCTCGGCGGACTGCCCCCGGAAGGCGTCGTGGATCCGATCCAGGGTGGCATCGGAGGTCAACGCGAACAACGCCGATGTACCCGGAGTGAGCTTGCCGCGCACTTCTTTGATGAAATCGTCGTCGATACCGATATCGGCCAGCGAACCCGACATCGCACCCAACCCGGCACCCATGGCCGCGCCGATCAGCGGGATGAAGAACAACAGCCCGAACAGCAATCCCCAGAACGCACCCCCGAGCGCACCGATACCGGCCAGGCTGTGCAACTGACGAGTCCGGGGCTTCTTCGCTCCGTCCGGCCAGCTGACAACAGCCGCATCCTGGACGGTGATCAGTTCCCGGCGCTGCAGATCCTCCAGTGTCTCGATCGCCTTTTCGGCACCGTCGGCGCTCGCGAACTTCCACACGGTCAAGGTCCCGGCCATCGGGCCTCCTTTCTCGGGCGTCGGGTCTTCGGTTCGACGCTACGAATACCGGCCTCGCGTGTTCCTCACCCGCCACGGGTGAAAAACCCGGCCACCGCCGCTCGGGCGACGTGCGGAATCCGCCCGAAGGGCGAAGCGCGCAGCAGCGGCGGAGCGAATCCGGATTCGGGGTGGCTGCGCACGGCGAGGCCGCCGGTCGATCGTGGTCATCCTCTTGGATGTGTTGGTCATCTGGGCTGTTTCCATCTGGCGTCCGACGAAGATATGAGCGCGCGTCCGAGTGCGGCCGTCGCCCGGCGCCGGATGGCCGGCCGTCAGCGATGTGGGCGATTCGACGAAAAGGCCAGTTGCCGCAGCAGTATCCAGTCCACCGGGCGTTCGGGTGCGCGGACACCGGGACGGTTGCGGGGAAGGCGCACCCGCAGGGCTCCGGGAGTGATGGTGCAGCGGACCGGGGTCGGGAACAGGAGTGCCTCGCCGTCGACCCCGACAGGTATCTCGGGCGCGTCGGCCTCGATCAGGATCTCGCGAACGGTGTGCTGCGTCAGGCCGCGCCGGTGTGCGCGACGGAGCAGGCCGACCGCTTGGCGGGCGTTGCCCACTCGGATCGTGACCACGCCGAGTGTGCCGCTGTCCAATCGGGCCCGGCGCCCGAGGCCTGCCAGATCGTGCATTTCGTAGGGCCCGTTGCTCACCAGCACCGCCTGCGGGTCCTCGATCGTGGCTCCCCCCGGATGGGCGACCAGGCGCGCACCGCTGTGGCCGTCGAACATATCGGGCAGCATCTGCAGGATCGTGGCGGTCTTGTCCCGGCGGTAGGCGGGGCTCTGCACGATTCGGGCGTAGACGCCGAAGGAGGCGTTGTTGACGAAGGTTCGCCCGTCGACAGCGCCGAGATCGATCCGGAGTTCGGTGCCGTCCCGGAGAGCGTCCAGGCAGGTGGACGGGTCGGCGAGGTCCAAGCCGAGATCGGCGGCGAAGTGGTTGCGGGTGCCGGCACTGATCACCAGGAACGGCAGATCGTGTGCGGCGGCGATACCCGCCACGAGAGCCTGTGTACCGTCACCACCCGCCACTCCGAGCAGGTCGGCGCCCCGGGCCACCGCGTCCCGGGTCACCGCCGCGATATCGACCGTGCCCGGTCCTTCGATCAGGACGACCTCGGCGCCCAGTGCCTCTGCCCGCCGCTGCAGATCGAATGTGCCGACCTTCCCGCCGCCCGAGCGCGGATTCATCACCAGGAACGGCCGGCGAGGTGGCGGTACCGGACGTTCCGGTGATGTCCGGGCGCGACTGCCGCCGAGTGCGGCGCGGGCGCATACGCCGGCGAGTACGGCGAGCCCCGACGCGAGCAACACCACCCATAGAAGATGGGCGCGAACGAGAACGGTGACGACGGCGATCGGTGTCAGTACCAGCACACCCAGGGATATCCAGCGGGTGATTCCCCGGCTCGTGAGGAACCAGAAGGATGTCACGATTCCCACCGTGAGAGCGCCGACGATCAGTACCAGCAGGGTCAGGGCGTGTAGACCCGCGAACACCACCGGTACGGTCACCGACCCGAACGCGGCCAGGAATGCCGCTCGGGCCGAGCGGCGCGACCACTTACCCGGGGGCTCTCCGGTGCCATGTTCGAGGTGGGAGCTCATACCCCGTACCTCGCTATCGTGGATGCACGCCGAGCGGGCTATTTCGTGGTGCTCTTCCGTGGGCGCGCACGTCGTGGCGCCTCGGCGCGGGCAGCACGCTCCGGTTGCCCGGTGACTTCGGCGTCCGGTTCACCGGCGGGACGGTCACTCCAGCCGATCTCCAGCTCTATCTCGATTTCGTCGCCGTCGACCTCTATTTCGACTTCCCACCGGACCCGGTCGGCGACGGTGATCGAGAGCGAATCACCGTCCGAGCCGAATTCGGCCTCGGAACCCGCCGCGAGAGCGTGCCCGAGTGCGATGAGCCGCTCCGATACCTCGGTTCGGGTGAGTTCGGATGTTCTCTTGATCTCCAGTTTCGGCACCGCGACTCCTGACTCGATGGTCGCATCCGGTCGATATCCGCGCCCGAACTCTAGGGTCTCCGGGCCGGTGTGGCCTCACCCGGCGCGGGTGAGGCCACACGGTCAGTTCACGGAGCCCGCTCGATCCGTCCGGTGCGAACCCGCGTGATCGTGCACCGTGATCACGATCTTGCCGTGGACATGGCGGTCGGCCTGCATCAGCACGGCGTCGCGCGTCTGCGCGAGCGGAAAGGTCGCGGCGATCGGCACGGTGATCTGTCCGGCGATCACCGCGTCGATGATTCGGTCCAGTTCGCCCGGACCCGCGTCCAAGCCGCCCACCGCACGCACACCACCCGCAGGGTTCGGTCCCGCGGCGATGGTGGAGATCCGTTCCGGCGGCACCCCGAGTTCGAGTGCGGCCATCGCTGTTTCGGTGCCGAACAGGTCGATCGCCGCTGTTGTTCCCTCGGGAGCCGCGGTCCGCACCCGGTCCGCCAGACCGGGGCCGTAGGTGACGGGCTCGACGCCGAACTGCCGCAGGAATTCGAAGGTTCCTTCCGACGCTGTGCCGATGACCCGGGCACCGGCGAGCGTCGCGAGTTGCACGGCGAGCACGCCCACGCCTCCGGCGGCGCCACCGATCAATACGGTGTCACCGGGGTGCAAGCCGATCGCTTGTACCGCCGCGGCCGCGGTGGATCCAGGTGTGGGTAGCGAACTCGCCACTGCGTCGCTGATGCCCTGCGGCGTGTGGAACAGCATGTCGGGTCTCGACGGGGGGACCCGGACGACCGCGTAGTCGGCGACAGCCTTTCCCGTTGCGCCGCCGTGGACTCGATCGCCCACAGCGAAGCCGCCGGCCTGGGCCCCGACCTCGTCGACGATTCCGGCGAAGTCGTACCCGAAGCCGGACGGCAGCGTGACGCCGAACATCGAGGCCACCTGTGGCGACGACGCGATCATCCAGTCCATCGGGTTCAGGCCGGCGGCGGTCACGCGGACACGGATCTCACCTGCCCCGGCGTGCGGCTCCGGGACCTCTCGTAGTTCCAGTACCGCGGGGTCGCCGAACCTCTCGTAGATCACCGCTCTGCTCATGGGTACCTCCAACCTGTCACGGGACATGGTCTCATCACTGTCATCCGATGATGAAACCAAGTCCCGTACAATTCGGTGATGGCCCGCTGGCAACCGAACGCACCGGATCGACTCGTTGTCGCCGCTCTCGAGCTGTTCGCGGAACGGGGCTACGAGAACACCACGGTGATCGAGATCGCCGAGCGGGCCGGGCTCACGAAAAGCACCTTTTTCCGGCATTTCCCGGATAAGCGGGAAGTGCTCTTTCCACGCGCGACGATGACCGAGGTGCTGGCCGGCGGAATCGCTGCGGCCCGGGAAACGGCGACGCCGCTCGAAGCGGTGGCTTCCGGTCTCGACGCGGTCGGCCGGGATGTCTTCGTGTCCGACCGCCGGGAATTCGTCGCTCGGCGGCGGGCGGTGATCGCGGCCAACTCGGAATTGAGAGAGCGCGAGGCGCTGAAGAATCTCGATCTCGCCGCCGCGATGCTCGCGGCGCTCGAGCTCCGCGGTGTGCCCGGTCTGGTCTCGTCGGTGGCCGCGGAGTTGGGCGCGCTCACCTTGCGGATCGCTTACGAGCGCTGGAGCGAGGCGACCGACGGCGAGGAATTCGCGACGGTGGCCCGCCGGACACTCCGCGAGGTGCAGGCGGCCGGTGCGGTGTGTGTCGATCGCCGGTAGGCTGCCGCGTGCACCGGCCGATCCGCCCGTCAGGGCTCGATGTTCTCCAGGTCCGCGAGCAGGCCGGGATGCTCCGGTTCCCAGCCGAGCGCTCGGCGCGTATGCGCACTCGACGAGGGCTGATCGGTGGCGAAGATCGGGCCGAGCGGCCCGAATGCCTTCTCCGGCACCGGCTCGACGGGTGCGCCCAGCCGCCGTCCGATCACCGTCGCGATATCGCGGACCCGATCGCCTTCGTCGGCTACCGCGTGCCAGGCGGTGCCCGCCTCCGCCTGCTCGAGCGCGAGCCGGAACAGTACTGCCGCGTCGAGCGCGTGCACCGCGGGCCAGCGCTGGGTGCCGTCGCCCGGATAGCCGGATACGCCGGTGCGGCGGGCCGCATCGGCGAGCAGGCCGGCGAAACCGCCCGCGCCCCGGTTGTGAACGGTCCGGGGCAGGCGGACGGCGCTGCTGCGGACCCCGCGTGCGCCCAGGTCCAATACTGCTTTCACCGACCGGCCGCGGCCGCCGACCGGCCCATCGGTCGGTACGGGATCGGTCTCCGTGGAAGCCCGGCCGGGCACATAGGGCGTACCGGAGACGGTGACGAACGGGCGATCGCTCTCGGCCAGTTCCTCGCCGAGGGCGGTCAGGGCGGCGCTTTCCTCGGCGACGGCCCGGGCCACCGACTCGGGACTGCTGAAATCATTGCTGAACGCCAGATGGATCACCCCGTCGGCGCGGGCGGCGCCGTCGCGCAGGACGTCCAGATCCGTCAGGGCCCCCCGAAGCGGTTGTGCGCCCGAGGCTTCGACGGCCTGCGCGGAGGTGTCGGAGCGCGCCAGCGCCTCGACCGTATGTCCGTTGTTCAGGAGTTCGGCGACGACGGAGGTGCCGATGAGGCCGGTGCCGCCGGTGACGAAGACGCGCATGCACCCTCCTAGGTGATGGGACATAGTCCTGTCACGTTACCACGCGCCGGGCCTGAGAGGCCCCGGAGCGGCTGCGCCGCCGTCGGCTGCCGTGTCGTGACGGGCGGTCACGGTGCCGGAGCCCCGGTGATGCCGATGCCGCGGAGGACGGTGTCGAGGAGGCGTTCGGCCTGTGCGGAATCGGAACCGTGCTCGGTGGCCAGGCCGATGCCGGCCACCAGGTGCACGAGGTCATCGGCCGAGGTATCGCCACGCACGGTGCCGCTGTCCTTCGCGCGTGCGACCAGGCGAGCGGCGGTTTCTTCGATGGCGGTCCGGCACTCTACGCCCTGATCGGTGGTGTGGGTGAGCGTCGCCGCCCCGAGTCCCTTGTCTGTGCGGGTGTGTATCAGCAGTGAACGCAGCCACCACGCCAGAGCGGTGTCGGCATCGGGCAGGGAGAGCAGGTCGGCGCCGTGCCCGCAGAGATTCTCGATGCGTTCGCCCAGTACGGCTGTCTGAAGGGCTTGCCGGTTGGGGAAGTGCCGGTACAGAGTTCCCGGCCCCACCCCCGCCCGCCGGGCGATCTCGTTGAGCGAGGCGTCGGGGCCCGACTCGGCGAACACTGTGGTCGCCACCTGCAGGATCTGGTCGTAGTTGCGTCGCGCGTGCGATCTCATCGACACCTCTTGTAAACCGGAGAAGTTCTCCATATTCTATCCGGACGAATACCGGAGAAGTTCTCCGGTATGAGTTCTGGAGGAATCGGATGAAACAACACGACCCGGGCGCCCTCGGGATCTGGACATGGTCCTTCGACCGGCAGCCGACGGCAGCGGTGCGCGATGCCGCCGCGGAGATCGAGGAACTGGGTTTCGGAGCGATCTGGTTCGGGGAGGGGCTCGGGCGCGACACCGTCGGACAGGCATGGCTGTTGCTGTCGGCCACCCGCAGGATCGTCGTGGCGGCGGGGATCGCCAATGTCGCGCTGCGGGATCCGATCTCGATGGTGACGGCCGAACGGGCGCTCGGTGAAGCGTTCCCCGGGCGCTATCTACTGGGACTCGGTGGCCACCGGGTCGGGGGCCGTCCGGTCGCGGCGGACGGATTCACGATCCCCGCCGGCGGGCACCCCCTGGCGCTGATGAGCGGGTATCTGGACGCGATGGATGCGGTTCCCGCGCACGGGCCGGTTCCGGATCCGCCGGTTCGGCGGATGATCGGAGCGCTGGGGCCGAAGATGCTCGCTCTTGCGGCGCAGCGGACCTGGGGCGCGCACCCCTATTTCGTGCCGGTCGAACATACGGTTCGTGCCAGAGCGGCGCTGGGCCCGGGCTCGTTCCTCGGCGTCGAGCAACCGGTCGTATTCGACTCCGATATCGGCCGCGCTCGCGAGTCGGCCCGGTCCTATGTCGCGGCCTACGCGTCCGGCGCACCGCATCAAGCGGCGAACCTGCGCAGACTGGGTTTCGGTGACGACGATATCGCCGGCCCCAGTGACCGGCTCGTCGATGCGATCATGGCCTATGGCGAGCTGGACGCGATCGAAGAACGTGTGCGCGGACATCTCGCCGCAGGTGCCGATCATGTCTGTCTGCAGGTGGTGGGCGCCGATCCTGCCGTCCTGCCGCTGCGGGAATGGCGCGAGCTCGCGTCTCTCGTGC
This sequence comes from Nocardia sp. NPDC001965, assembly GCF_053594175.1. Taxonomy (NCBI): domain Bacteria; kingdom Bacillati; phylum Actinomycetota; class Actinomycetes; order Mycobacteriales; family Nocardiaceae; genus Nocardia; species Nocardia sp. NPDC001965. Next base: position 90,381 of record NZ_JBSFDZ010000008.1, on the reverse strand, counting down.
CGGCCGTGTCGAATCGCCGGCCCGTTTCCTGATCGCTGTTCGGGCTTTCTGCCCGAACGCACTATCGGACCGTGGGCAGCGGCGGATGTACTCGGCCCGAAGTAGGTCGCGAAGTCGGGAAAACGAGTGTGTACTGCGCTCTTCCGGCCTTTCGCGGATTCGGTGCCGCTCGCCTCCGCAGTACTCACGCTCCGGCGTGGAGGTGGGCGGCCCACAGAGACGGAGTGGCCCGATAGATGTCGCGCATCGTCCGAACGGCGTCGTGCAGGGCGTGGGCGGCTCGGCTCGTATCGGGTGCCGCACCACCGGAGGGAGTGAGGGCGGCATAGAAGCTGTCGGCGATCTCGGTGGAGGCCTCGTCGTCGACGGTCCAGAGAGTGCCGATCACCTGCGGATATCCGGCCAGTTGAAAGGCCGAGGCGAGATGGATCGCCTCATCGACGAGTTTCGTACCGGTGGCGGCGGTTTCGCACGCGGAGAGGTAGGCCAACCGAGCGTGCCCGAGGTCGAGCGGGGCCAGGGCGGCGACAGTGAACGGGGCTGTGGCATGGTCGTGCAGAAGCAACCGGCTACGCGACGGATCGGCGGCGTCACTGACGCCGTGGCAGGCGAAATGGACGATCGAGCATTCGCGCAGAAGATCCAGGACCCGGTCCAGGGTCGGCAATCCGCCGTCCGCCCCACCGGTCGTCGTAGCCGCGGGGTCGGAGCGGATCGTCGCCACCGCGGAGGTCACCGGAGCCGCGGCAACGGGTTCGGGTTCGGGTTCGGTCAGGATGATCGCGCCGGGTAGCCGGGTGGTGAGCATTCCGGCCTCGTCGGGCACATGGTGCAGCCGGCCGGGGATACCGGGTGTGGTGGGCATCGCCACCACCAGAGCCCGCCGCGCGATAGCGGGATCGGTACTCGCGGTGGGTCGCCGTGCGTGGCGGAGGGCGGCGACACTCGGGGTATAGGACGAAACCACTCGATCCAGTACGGTTCGGACAGCGCCTCGCCGACCTGGTGGGCCGGTGTGATGACCGGCGGCATGGATGGGCAGCCGGCCCAGTAATCCGCCCGGTACCCACCACACCCGAGGCTCCGGAACACCCGCCGGAACGGGACGCCGGTGGCCGAGTGCATCCAGAACGGGACCGGTGGCGTTGTCCCACAGCCATTCCAGGATGCTGCTCAGACGTCGTTGTGCGGCTTGCCGATCCGCGGCGGTCGCCCCGGCCCCGGCCCCGGCCAGGGCCTCGCGGAAGGCCGCGACCTGGTCGATCACGGTGTCGCGAGCCAGCCCGGGCATCGAGAGCACCTGCACGCCGGACACCGTGAGCAGCAGGGCGTCACTGCCGTATCCACTGATGTTGAACATCACGATCGGGCCGTCGCCGGCCTGTTCGAGCAGCCGACCGATCGCCGGTGGAAGCGCGAACATCTCGAATCCCGGCTGGGCGCGGATACGGGTGAGTACCTCGTCGAAGTCCCGAGAGAGGCGTTGCCGGGTATCCGTCGTCGGCTCCGTGCCGGTGCTCGCGGGTGCGGCGGGTGTGTGGTCGAGCAGCCCGCGGAGCCGGACGAATTCCGCGGCCAGACCGGGATGCACACTTTCCAGTTCGCTCGTATCGCCGCGGACCTGTAACGCCTGCCCCAGCAACACCGCACGGCCGGTCTCCAGCATCTGCAGTGCCAGCGCGGCGCGTTCCGCGGCGGGTTTCGAAGTGTCCCGCAGGGCGAGGGCGGCCGCGTCGGCGGCCAGCTCGGCGTAATCCCCCAAAACATGCTGCTGATCCGGCCGATGCAACCGGCGCGGCGCCACCTCGGGCAGCAGCCGAACCGCGGAATTCAGTAATTCCGCTGCCCGCCTGCGCCGGTCGTGCAGGCCGATCGGGCCACTCGACAAGCCGATCGCGCTGAGCGCGATCATCATCGCTCGAACCCGGCCACCCGACCAGAGCAGGCCGGCGGCCGCTCGCGCCGCCTGGATCCGGAGCGACGGCTGCGCGACCGGCGAGTGCGCTGCGGCGTAGAAGGCGGCGGCGGCTTCGTCGAGGTCCTGTAACGGCACGGCGGCCGCCCGCACACTCGCTGCCGCGCCGTCGTGCCCGGACCGCATCAGAAGTGCGTTCCCGAGCTGGATCAGGACACGCGTATGCCCCGGGTGATCGGCGGGCCGGGCCGCAACCGCCTGCCGGCACAGCGTGACGGCCTCGTCCGCGTCCGCTATCGTGCCCGTCCGCTCGAACCGGGTCGTGAGCGTGACCCCGAGGGTGGCCAGTCGCGCCGCCCGCTCGGCCGCGTCGGGTGCGGTGATCCGAAGAGCTTGCCGGCACAGGGTGACGGCCTCGTCGAGGTCTGCCGGCGTACCCGTCCGCTCGAATCGGCTGCCCAGCATGGCTCCCAGATTGGTCAGGCGATCGGCCATGGCGCCGTGGTCGGCGGGCGTCGCCCGCACCGCTTCCCGGCATATGGCCACGGCCTCGTCCAGATCGGTCGGCGCACCCGTGCGGGTGAACCGGTGCCACAGGGCGCCTCCGAGATTGTTCAGGAACAGTGCCAGTTTCGGATCGCCGTCGGGGACGGCCTGCAACGCCCGGCGGCGCAATGCGACCACCTCGTCCACGTCCGCCCGCGCGCCTGTCCACTCGAAACGATCGAGCAGCGCGTTCGAGAGGTTGTTCAGCCGCATCATCCTGTTCGGATCGTCCTCGGTCGTCTCCTCGACCGAGGCACGGCACACCGCTACCGCTTCGTCCAGGTCCGCGGGCGCGCCTGTTCGGTCGAACCGGAGCCGCAGCGCATTCCCGAGATTGTTGAGGCAGAGTGCGCGCTCGGGATGGCCGGCCGGGGCAGCCTGCACAGCCTGCCGGCTGACTTCCACTGCTTCGTCGAGGTAGGCCTTCGCGCCGGTTTGCCGGGCCATGTTGTGAAGAGATGCCCCGAGCGTGGTCAGGCGCGCTGCTCGGTCGGGGTGGTGGGCCGGGGTGTCCCGCACAGCGCGCCGGCTCACTTCGACCGCCTCGTGAACATCGGTCGGCACACCCGTCCGATTGAAACGAGCCCGGAGTGCCATCCCGAGCCCGATCGAGAATATCGGCTGTTCGACGCTTTCGACCGAGGCGTTCTGCATGGCTCGACGCCGCAGTTCGATCGCTTCGTCGAGGTCCGCCGACCGGCCCGTCCGGTCGGACCGGAGCGTGAGCGCACTGCCGAGATTGTTCAGGCGCATCGCCAGGCCCGGATCGTCGGCCGGGGTGACCTGGACTGCTGCACGGCCGATCTCCACGGCTTCGTCGAGCTGGGCCATCGTGCCGGTCTGCCGGAACAGGTGCTGGAGCGTGATGCCCAGATTGTTCATGATCGTCGCCCGGACAGGCGCGTCGGCGGGAGAGATCAGCAATGCTCGGCGGTCGCTCGCCAGTGCTTCGTCCAGGTCTGCCGGGGCACCGGCGCGCTCGAATCTGGCTCGGAGGATACTCGCGAGAGTATCCAGGTGGACAGCCTGATCGAGAGGGGTGTCGGGGGCGGCGCCGACCGCTGCGCGGCCGGTATCCACTGCTTCGTCGAGGGCCGCCGTCGCACCGGTCCGCACGAACCGCTCATGGAACGCGATCGCGAGGTCGTGCAGGAGCATCGCCCGGTCCGGGTGGTCGTCGGGGAATGTCTGTACCACCCGGCGGTCCGTCTCGACCGCTTCGTCGAGATCTGCCGCGGCCCCGTCGCGCCCGAATCGGGCCCGCAGCGCACTACCGAGATTCTTCAGGCACATTGCGCGGGAGCGGTGGCCGGCCGGGGCGGCCGCCACCGCTCGGCGGCCGAACGCCACGGCCTCGTCGAGGTCCGCGGGCGCACCCGTCCGCTCGAAGCGGATCCGGAGAGCGTTGCCCAGGTTGTTCAGGCATACGGCCCGCTCCGGGTCCTCGGCCGGGGTGGCCGTCACCGCCCGGCGCGCCACCTCGATCGCCTCGTACAGGTCCATCGGCGATTCCGTATGGATGAACCGGGCCTGCAGCGCGGCTCCGAGAGTGGTCAGGCAGGCGCCCCGGCCCGGGTCGTCGCGAAACGTGGACTGCAGGGCTCGGCGACACGCATCCACCGCCTCGTCGAGGTCCGCGGGCGCACCCGTCCGCAGGGACCGGATCCGGAGGAAGTTCCCCAGGGCGTTCAGCCAGATCCCCCGATCGATGTAGTCGACCGGGGAGTCCTTCAGCCATTCGGCGCGGTCCGGGTGCGCGGCCGTGCTCGCCTGTACGGCTCGGCGACACGCATCCACCGCCTCGTCGAGGTCCGCCGACACACCCGTGTGCTCGAATCGGGCCGCGAGCACGAACGCGAAGGTGCCCAGCCTGGGTGTGCTGTGCAGATGTCCGGCGGGCGTGGCCGCCAGTATCTTCCGCCAGAGACCTACTGCGGCGGTGAGCGAGTCGACACCGGAGTCCGGGAGATCGTGCAGGATCGTGATATCCGCGGCTACCGCGAACACATGGTCGGCGACAACGGGAAGTGGTAGTTCGGATAGCCGGGCGGAATCGAATACCGCGGCGAGCAACTCGATTGCGGCCGACCACTCCTGCGCGCCGCCGCCCGGGCGCAGGGCGAGAAAGCGGTACCCGTGGAACCGGGCGAGCAGCAACCGGGCATCGGGGTCGTCGTCGCCGGGCCGGAGATCCGCGGTCAACCGGCCGGCCTCTGCGGCCGCCTCGGGTTCCAGCACCAGCCGGGGCGCCGCCGCGTTGTCGGCTCGCGCCAATCGATCCGCCACCGCGGCCCGCAGAGCGGCCCGGCGCTCGTCTCCGGAACCGGGTCCGTCCAGCACTGCTGTCTGCATCGGTGCGTTGCCTCGAATTCTCGCGACGGGTCACTGTGGTCGGCGGCGTGACCGTTTCGCATACCGGCTATCGAGGATAGGATCCGGCGAGCGCGCCGCCAAGTCCCGGAGCGGAGACTTCGGACGGCTGTGCCCGCCGCAGTCGCCGATGTTTCCGAGGGGTTCGACCGTGTCTTCGCTGCCACCCGACACTGCCCGTGCCACAGCGGCGTTGGCGTATCTCTGCGATCATCTCGCGGAGATACGCGCCACGCTCGGTGACACCGGCAGCGATACCACCACACCGCTGCAGCGCCTCCTGACAGCTGTTCATGCCGGTCGGCCGGAGGATATCGGGCCGGCGCTGAACGCGGTCCACACCGCGCTGCGGGTCGCCGGTGACGCCCCCGGGATCTTCGGGCACACCCGGAGCCTCGAAGCCGTCGGTGTGCACAGCTTCGAGATCGCTTACCGCTGCCCGCTACGGGCGTGCGACGGCCGTGGCGACGCGGGCGCCGTGGACGATGCGCCACAGTGCGCGGTCAGCGGTCGGCCGCTGCTCCGGGAACGGCTGGCCTGAATGAGCGGCTTATGGAGCGAGATCACCAAAAAGCTCGCCGAACAATGGTTTTCGGTCCTGGCGTTACCCGGCGCGCTCTATCTGGCCGTTGTCGCCGCCGCCCGCACTCTCGGCCACACCCGTGTCTTCGATGTCCGTTACCTCGGCGACCGGATCACCGCCTATGCCGGACATCCGGTCGTCACCACCCTGGGCGGGCAGATACTCCTGCTGGCCGCCGTACTGGCCGGCGCCGCCGTCGTGGGCCTGATCGCCCAATTCCTCGGTGCCGTGGTCGAATATCTCTGTCTGGCAGCACGTTGGCAGAGCTGGCCCTTTCCGCTACGGCAGCCGGCCCGCTGGTGGTCTCTCGTCCGCCGCCGCCGATGGGACGCGGCCGACGCCGTCTACCGGGCCGAATACCGGCGAGCGCTGGCACCTGATCCCGCCGACCGTCCCGACCCGGCCCGCCGGCAGCGCGTCGCCCGGATCCGGGACCGGATCGCCGTCGAACGCCCCGAACGTCCCACATGGAGCGGTGACCGTATCCATGCCGCCGCGCTGCGCCTGGACCATGATCACCATCTCGACCTCGCCACGGTCTGGCCTGCCCTGTGGCTCACTCTCCCCGACACCATCCGCGATGAAATCGTCGCCGCGCGCCTCGCGTTGTCGCGAGCGACGGTCCTCGCCGCCTGGGCGGCGCTCTACCTGCCGGTCGGCATCCTGTGGTGGCCCGCCGTGCCGATCGCCGTCGTCGTTGCAGCCACGGCGCACCATCGAATCCGCGCCACCACCGATACCTACGCCACCCTCCTCGAAACGACCACCCACCTGTACACCGCGGCCCTCGCCACCCAGCTCGGCATCGACCACACCGGTCCGCTCACGCCGCAGCTCGGCCACACACTCACCCACCGGCTCCGCAGCCGGCTCATACCGGACCCTTGACCCTCCGGCCCGCGCCGGGGCCACCCGTGGTTTCCGTGCCGAGGAGCCGTCCGTCGCGCCGATCGGGCCGGCGCGATGGACGGACGGTTCAGGAGGCAGGCTGCAGCGGGCCGATGAAGGTGCCCGGATGGGTGGCGGCGTCCTGGCGTTGCACGCTCACACCCGCCGGCCACGGCACCCGGAGCTGGGTGGTGGTATCCGGTGGGGTGAGGACGATGGTCGCCGGGACCCAGCCGTCCGGGTCGCCCGGCAGGTAGGTGAGCAGGCTGCTCACCGCGGACCCCGGCGCCACCGTCACCGGTGCGAAATTCATATCCCGGCGGGGCAGTTCATAGGTCGGCCCGAAGGTCGGATCGTCCGGGCCGACCAGGTCGACGCCCGGGAATCCCTGCACTGCGCAGCCCTGTGCGGAGGTGTTGGTCAGGACCACCTCCAGCCGGCTCTGCCCGGGCGAGTCGGACGGCCGATCGCGGGTGCTCATGCTCAATGTCTCCGCAGTGCACAGCCCGGGTGCGGCGGACGCGGTCGCCGCCGGGACGGTCACCGCCGCCAGGGATGCCATCATGACGCCGGCCGCCCCCACGACCCGCCGCTTCGTCGAATTTCTGGTTCCTTTCGAAATGCGATACATCATCGGGCTATTCGAACAGATATATCGCCGGTGTGGGCGCCGGCCGCAGCGGCACGGGCGGGTCGGCACGAGGCCCGGCGCCGGGGGCGCGGAATCGCCGCCCGTTTGCCTTCTGCTGCCCGAATAGGCAGGGTGACCGATCGTGCGGTGTGCCGGCTTCGGATGGCCGGGCGAGCACGATCGGGTGGAGGGTATCGAGGTGTTGACGGCGAATCAGCCGGTTCCGGTATCGGTCTCGGCGGAGGAGCCGGATCGTCGTCGCAGGTCGTGGCCGGCCCCGCTGGCCGCGGTGTCGGGCGGTGTCGTGCTATTGGGATGGCGCGCGACCGAGTACGGCAATTGGATAGTCGACGATGCGGGCATCACCTTCGCGTATGCGCGCAGTGCCGCCGAGGGACTGGGGCCGGTGTTGCAGCCCGGCGCCGCGCCGGTCGAGGGATTCTCGAATCCGACCTGGCTCTTCATCCTGATGGTGGGCGAATGGTGTGGTCTGTTCGACCGGGGCGCCCTCTTCGGCATCCCCGATTACGTTCTCTACCCGAAGGCGGTCGCACTGGTCTGCTGCGCCGGGATCCTCACCGCCTGCTATGTCGTCGCGCGGCGGGTATCACGATGGCCCGCGCTGGCGACCTTCACGACGGGGGCGACGCTGGCCGCGATCCCGTCCTTCGTGATCTGGTGCTTTTCCGGCCTGGAGAACGCGTTGTTCGCATCGGTGGTGTGCGTGCTGGCCGTGCACCTGTTCACCGCGGTGTCGGACGAGCGGTTGTGGACACCGGCGGTAGCGGTGACAGCCGGCGCGCTGGCGGCGTTCGCCGCGTTGACCCGTCCCGACGGCCTGATCTACCTGGCCGTGTACCCAGTGGTCTCGGTGATCCTGGTGCGGCGCGCAACGTTGCCCGTCGCGCTCCGGTGCGGGGTGTATTCGGGACTCGCGTTCGCGATTCCCTTCGGGACCTACCTGCTGTGGCGGACAGTCGAGTTCGGCAGGCTGGTCCCGAACACCGCGGTCGCCAAACATCAGGCGGTGCCCACGGTGTACGACCTGGCCAGGTCGGGTGAACTGGTGCGGTACGCGGGCATACCCGCTGTGACGGTGGCCGTCGTGGTGGCCGGTCTCGCGCTGTGGCCGCCGAGCAGGTGGCGGGACGGCGCTGTCGCGCTGCTGGTGCCGCTGGCGGCGGCGGTGATCGCCTTTTGCGTTCTGGAGCCGGACTGGATGGCGCAGTTCCGGTTCGCCACTCCGGCGTGGGCGCTCGGCGCGATCGTTCTCGTGCTGTCCACCGGGCAGGTGCTGGCGAGATTGCGCACCCGGGGACGCGCCCTGGTCGTGGTGGCACTGATTGGTGCCCTGATTCCGTCCGGCTGCGCTTTCGCCGATGCCGCCGAGTCCTATCGCGCCGACGAGGATGTGCCGGTGTGCTGGATCGCGCTGCGCTTCGGGCGCCTGTTCAACGGCTACGCGGATATCCTCGGTCTCCGGCACGGCACCTTGCTCACGCCCGATATGGGCGGAAGTTCGCTGACCTCGCGGATGCAGGTGATCGATATGGCCGGGCTCACCCATACCCGGATGGCGGACATCATCGCCGGCACGGACCGCACCACCTTCGGTGACTATGTGTTCGACGAGCTCCGGCCCACCTTCGTGCATTCGCACGGGCCCTGGTTGGAGAACAACATCACGACCGATGCCCGCATCGACCGCGACTACTACGTATTACAGCGATCCCAGGATCCCGCTGTGCCGGACGAGGATTGGGTCCGCAAAGACGTGGTGAGCGATCCCGCACGACTGCAGGAACTCCGCGACTATGCGGGCGCTGCCATTCCGCCTCTCGTGGAAGCGCAGACGACGAAGGGTTGCGGACCCACGCTGCGTCCGGGACAAACGCTCGAAGGCTGACCTGCGAGCATCCCGAGACCACGGGCGCAGCGCCCGTGCCGGCAGTTTTCCCGGCCCGCTCGGCAGCTGCTGGAGGAGCGTTGTCGCCGGGAAAGAGGGGCCGTGGGCTTCGCTCCCGCTGATCGGGAAGACCGGGATCGGGGGCCGCCGGGTGTCCCTACGGTGTGGTTGGCATCACTGCCCGGCCGGTGACCGGGCGCGCCGCGCTCGCCCGGCGGGCAGTGTCCGGTGCCGTTCGTTGCCGGAACCCTCTGGGCCGGCCCGGTTCACGCTCGAAAGGAAATACCCGGTGACGTTCTCACTTACCGCGCGCGGTGTATTCGCCGCCTCTGCCGCTGTCCTCGTCGGTGTCCTGCCGCTCACGCTCGCCCCGGCGCAGGCCGGGCCGCAGGTTCCGGTGCTGGAGTCACCCGGAAAAGCGGACCGGGCGCTGAGTTTGCCGCACGCGCCCAATGCCCGCGATATCGGTGGGTACCCGATGCGGGGCGGGAACAAGGTGCGGTTCGGTGTCGTCTATCGTGCCGACGCCCTCACGAAACTGGATGCCGGTGAACAGCAGAAACTGGTGGATCTGGGTATCGCCCAGGTGATCGATTTCCGTAGCCCGACCGAGGTGTCGCAGGGGCAGGACCGGCTTCCGGCGGGTATCCGGCGCACCGAATATCCGGTGTACGACGCGCAGAACGATCTCTATGTGCTGATGAACAAGCTGATCGCCGGCGGCCCGCAGGCGCAGCAGAGCGCCCTCGGCGACGGTAAGGGCGCCGAGTACATGCGGAACTATTACCGCTGGCTCGTCACCGACGCGGCCTCCCGTGCCCAGTTCGCGGCAGCGCTGCGAGATATCGCCACCGAACCCGGCGCGGTGCTGTACCACTGCACCGCCGGCAAGGACCGCACCGGTTGGATGACCGCGATACTCATGTCCGTGCTCGGCGTGCCCGAGGGGCAGATCTATCAGGACTACCTGCGCTCGAACGACAATCTGGCCGCCGGGAACAAGGCGTTGATGGACGGCCTGGTCCAGCAGGGGCTGGTCGAGGATCCGACGCTGTGGGAGCCCGTTCTCGGCGTCCACCGCGACTTCCTGAACGCCGCGTTCGATCAGGCCCGGCAGTCGTTCGGTTCGATGGAGAACTTCGTCGGCAGCGGCCTCGGTGTCGACGCCGCCACCCTCGACGCGCTGCGTACGAAGCTGGCGGGCTGATCGGTCGATAGCGGCCCGGGACCGCCGGTCCCGGGCCGGTCACCTATCCGGTGCGATCCACGAGAGAGGGCAGGACCAGGTCCCGGTACCGCTGTTTCATCGTCTCGACCACTTCCCGGCCGTCGGCCGCCCATATAGCGGCATTGAAGATCTCTACCTCGACATCGCCGCGGTAACCGGCGGTGCGAACCCATTCGCCGATCGTCGCGAAGTCGACGACACCGTCGCCCATCATGCCCCGTGACAGCAGCGGATCGGTGGTCATCGGGTTCAGCCAGTCGCACACCTGATACGAGCTGATCCGTCCGGACGCACCGGCCTGTGCGATCTGTTCGGCCAGGGTCGGATCCCACCAGGTATGAAAGGTGTCGACCACGACACCCACCGTCCGCGCCGGATACGGCTGGGCCATCGACAATGCCTGTGCCAGTGTGGAAATCACCGCGCGGTCGGCGCAGAACATCGGGTGCAGCGGCTCCAGGGCGAGGCGGACACCGCGCTCGGCCGCGTACGGGACCAGTACGGCGAGTCGCTCGTCCACCCGCGCCCGCGCGGCGAGCAGGTTCCGGTCGGGTATCCCGCCCACCACCATCACCAGTTCCCGGGTGGCCAGTGTCGCCGCGTCGTCGATGGCGCGGCGGTTGTCGTCGAGTGCCGTCTGCCCGGTACCGGGTTCGGTCAGGAAGCCGCCGCGGCACAGGCTGGACACCCGCAACCCCGCGTCGGCGACGATCTTGGCCGCGGTGGCGACACCGATCTCGTCGACCCGATCGCGCCACAGTCCGATCGCGCCGAGTCCCGCGCGGGCAGCGCCGTCCACCGCCTCGGCGAGGGTCCACCTTTTCGTGGTCGCCGTATTCAGTGACAGCGACCGGTACGGATCGCTCAGATCGAATGGCATATGCTGTGCCGCAACCGATGTCATGAAGGCAATCCGTTCAGTTCGAGGTAGATCCGCATGCGGTGCGCGGCCAGTTCCGGGTCGGCCAGCAGTCCCGCCCGGTCCGCCAGCCGGAACAATTCGGCCATATGCGGTACGGATCGGCCCGTGGACAGCCCGGCCACCATCGAGAAGCCCGGTTGCCGACCGTTGAGCCAGGACAGGAACGCGATACCCGTCTTGTAGTAGTACGTCGGCGCGGCGAAAATATGCCGGCCGAGCTCCTGGGTGGCGCCCAGGATCGTCGCCGCACCCGTCACATTGCCGCTGTCGAGTTGCTGTAGCGCGGTGGACGCCGCCGGGTAGATCGCCGCGAAGATACCCAGCAGTGCATCCGAATGGCCCTGCGCGTCACCGATGACCAACTCGGGATAGTTGAAATCGTCGCCGGTGTACAGTCGCACCCCGTCGGGTAGCGCGCGTCGCAGTGCTATCTCGTGTGCCGCGTCGAGCAGTGAGACCTTGACCCCGTCGATCTTCGATCTGTTGTTCTCGATGAGCGTGCGGAATGTCTCGGTGGCGGTTTCGATATCGGCACTGCCCCAATATCCGTGCAGCGCCGGATCGAACATGGTGCCGAGCCAGTGCAGGATCACCGGTCGATCCACCCCGGCCAGTAATTTCTCGTAGACGTGAACGTAGTCGGCGGCCGAACGAGCGACCTGCACGAGTGCCCGCGAGGCCATCAGGATCACCTGCGCTCCGGCCTCGGACACCACATCGATCTGTTCACGATAGGCATCGACGATCCTGGCCAGCCCGGCCGATCCGGCGGGTAGTCCGGCCGGGTCGAGCTGATCGGTTCCGGCGCCACAGGCCAGCCTGCCACCGGCCGACGCCGCCTCGGCGCCGGACCGCCGGATCAACTCCGCGCTCGTCTGCCAGTCGAGGCCCATGCCGCGCTGCGCGGTGTCCATGGCGTCGGCGACACCGAGCCCGTAGGACCACAATTCGTGCCGGTATGCCAGGGTCGCGTCCCAATCGACGGCCGCGGGCGCGCCGGGCGTGTTGTCCGCCGTGGCGCGCGGGATCACGTGCGCGGCAGCGAAAGCCACCCGGGAGACGATCGGCCCGGCCGGGCGGGTCCAGTCGCCCGGCGGACCGAGAACATACGGTTCGAGGCGGTCGCCGACCGGCAGTACCACCGAGACACCCGTGGACGTCGCGGTCACAGCGTGACCTCCGGGATCTCGATCCGGCGGCCTTCGGCGGAGCTGCGCAGACCCAGTTCGGCCAGCTGGACGCCGCGGGCGGCGGAGAGCAGTCCGTAGCGATGGGGCCGTTCGTGCACCACGTCGGTGAGGAACTCCTCCCACTGCAATTTGAATCCGTTGTCCAGATCCGCGTTCGCGGGCACTTCCAGCCATTGATCACGGAACGGCTCGGTGACCGGGAGGTCTGGATTCCAGACCGGTTTCGGTGTGTGCGAGCGATGCTGCGCAACGCATTTGCGTAGGCCGGCGACCGCGGAGCCGTGGGTTCCGTCGATCTGGAACTCGACGAGCTCGTCGCGGTACACGCGCACCGCCCATGAGGAGTTGATCTGCGCGACCACGCCGTTCTCCATCTCGAAGATCCCGTAGGCGGCGTCGTCGGCGGTGGCCGGATACGGCTTCCCCCGTTCGTCCCATCGGGTGGGGATATGGGTCGTCGCCTTCGCGGTGACCGCCTCGACCTTGCCCAGCAGGCCTTCGAGCACATAGTTCCAGTGGCAGAACATATCGACGACGATGCCGCCGCCGTCTTCGGACCGGTAGTTCCAGCTGGGTCGCTGGGCGGGCTGGCCGTCGCCTTCGAAGACCCAGTAGCCGAATTCGCCACGCAGGGAGAGGATCCGGCCGAAGAAGCCTTCGTCGACCAGTCGGCGCAACTTCACCAGGCCGGGCAGATAGAGCTTGTCGTGCACGACTCCCGCGGTGACACCGGCGTTCGTGGCCACCCGGGCGAGCTCGACTGCCTCGGTCAGTGTTTCCGCGGTCGGCTTCTCGGTGAAGACGTGTTTGCCCGCCTTCATCGCCGCCGCGAGTGCCTCCGCGCGACGTGAGGTGACCTGCGCGTCGAAGTAGATATCGATGGACGGATCGGCGATAACGGCAGCGGCGTCGGTGCTCCATTCGGCGATGCCGTGTTGTTCGGCGAGTTCGGCGAGTTTGGCGGCATTGCGGCCGACCAGGATCGGCTCCACCCGGACGCGGGTGCCGTCCGGGAGCAGCAGCCCACCGCTGTCGCGGATCGGCAGGATCGATCGCATCAGGTGCTGGCGGTAGCCCATGCGGCCGGTGACGCCGTTCATGGCGATGCGGAGCGTGCGCGGGGGAGTGGAATCGGGCATTGGTATGTGCCTCTTCTGATTTGCGTGGCCGACGACCGCAGAATGGGTCGTGGACGGTGCGGACGGAACCGCATACGTCGAGTGGACAAGTCAGCGTCGGAATGCGCTTTCCAAGCTATGCTAGGCGCGAAGTCCGGTCAACCCCCGCGTACCGAGAGAACGAGGAACGAAGCCATGGCGGCTGTGAGATTGCAAGACGTCGCGACCCGGGCGGGCGTTTCCATGGCGACCGCGTCCCGCGTGCTCAACGGTTCGTCGCGGGTGCCCGGTGAAGGTGTCGCCGACCGGGTTCGGGCCGCCGCCGCCGAACTCGGGTATGTGGCGAATGCCCAGGCCCAGGCTCTCGCGCGGGCGTCGACCGGACTCATCGGACTCGTTGTGCACGATATCGCCGATCCCTATTTCTCCTCGATCGTGCAGGGCGTCCAGGCGGCGGCGCGCCGGGCGGGCAAGCTCGTCCTGCTGGCGAGTACGCAACGCGATTTCGATCTGGAGCGCGAATCGGTGAGCACCTTCATCTCGCACCGCGCCGATGCGATCATCCTGGCGGGCTCACGCCAGAGCGGTGATCTCGACCGCGATCTCGAGAAGGAGTGCGTGCGGTATCTGGACAATGGCGGCCAGGTTGTCGTGATAGGGCAGCCGCTGTCCTTCGGTGCTGCCGTGGAACCGGAGAACCACGCGGCGTCGGCGCAGTTGGCGGATGCCCTGCTGGAGCAGGGGCATCGGGATTTCGCCGTCATCGGCGGGCCGGGCAATATCAGGACCGCTGTCGACCGGCGCAACGGTTTCGTCGAAGCTCTCGCGGCCCGGGGGGTGACGCCCCTGGTGGAGATCGCCGGAGACTTCTCCCGGGACGGCGGTTTCGGTGCCGCCCGCCGTCTCGCCGCCGCGCTGGATCTCCGGCCCGGCCGAGCCGGAGGGGTCGCACCCTGCGTTTTCGCCGTAACCGACGTAATGGCGATCGGGGCGATCGCGGCGTGGCGGGAGCTCGGTCTCGCGGTCCCCGACGATATCTGTATCGCCGGATTCGACGATATCCCGACGCTGCGCGACCATGTGCCCGGTCTTTCGACGGTGGCGCTGTCGCTGGTCGATATCGGCGAGCGTGCCGTCGCGCTCGCGCTCGACGACGCCGCGACGGCCGCGCATATCCACGAATTCGTGCCCGGCCGGGTGATCCTGCGCGACAGTAGCGTTGCGCGGCAGCTCTGACCTGCGATGATCGGAAAACCCTTGACGCTGTGGGTCCGGTCACACTAGCCTCGGTCCCAGCTTCGGAAAGCGCATTCCCAGCGGGTGTAGTGCGAACCCCGCTCCACTACTAGCTTTAGGACTCCAGATGGCGGTAGTCACGTCCGTCGAGGCCGGTTCCGCCGCACCGAAGGCGACGCAACCCGTCCGCACTCGGCGCCGGAAGCTCTCATATCTGTCCAATATGTGGTCGACCGTATGGCGGCCGCTCGCCCTGGTGGCCGTGCTCGTCGTCGCATGGTGGGCCGTCACCGAGTTCGAGCTCGTCGAGCCCTACATTCTGCCGTCGCCCGCGGATACCTGGCGCACCGCGGCCGAAAACTCGGCGTATCTGCTCCAGAACACCTGGGTCACGACCTACGAAACGGTGGTCGGCTTCGTGATCGCCGCACTGATCGGCGAAGTCGTCGCGCTGGTGATGATCTACTCACGCGGTGTCGAGCGGACGATGTATCCGCTCATCCTCTTCGCGCAGGTCATCCCCAAAATCGCGATCGCGCCGCTGTTCATCGTCTGGCTCGGATTCGGCACCAGCCCCAAGATCCTGGTCGCGGTACTGATGGCATTCTTCCCGATCGTCATCGCCGGTATGGCCGGGCTGCGCTCGGTGGATCCCGAGATACTCGAGCTCACCTCCACCATGGGAGCGAGCAATTGGAAGACGTTCGTGAAGGTACGTTTCCCGGCATCGCTGCCGCAGTTGCTGTCCGGTCTCAAGATCGCCGCCACCCTCGCGGTCACCGGCGCTGTCGTCGGTGAGTTCGTCGGCGCGAACGAGGGGCTCGGCTACGTGATTCTGCAAGCCAACGGAAATATCGATACAGCCATGCTGTTCGCCGCCCTCATCATCATGTCCCTCCTGGGCATCATCCTGTTCGCGATCATCGAGATCGCCGAGCAGTTCCTCATTCCCTGGCACGCCTCCCGTCGATCCACGGCCTCGGTCGCCGGCGCGGTATGAGCATGTCGAACAACCCGTATCCGGGTCACAGCTGGAGAACTCGCATGAAATTCGGAATTCGCACACTCACGACGATCGGCGCCGCGGCGGTGGCCTCGGCCCTGGTATTGACCGGCTGCGGCGGCGGTGGCACGGCCGCGAAGGATCCCGGCACCGACGGCGCGACCACCCCGGTATCGCTGATGCTCAACTGGTACCCCTACGGCGAACACGCCCCGTTCTACTACGGGGTGCAGGAGGGTATCTTCGCGAAGCACGGGATCGATCTGAAGATCTCGGCCGGGCAGGGTTCGACCAAGACCGCGCAGGCCACCGGTTCGAAGCAGACCGACTTCGGCTGGGCCGACACGCCGGCCGTCCTGAGCAATATCGACAAGGGCGTCCAGATCAAGAGCGTCGGCGTCTTCCTGCAGACCACGCCCTCGGCAGTGCAGGTCTTCGCCGATTCGGATATCCGGACACCCGCCGATCTGGCGGGTAAGACCATTGCCGTATCCGCGGGTGACGCACCGACCACGACCTTCCCGGTCTATCTCGACAAGGCCGGCGTGCCCGCGGACCAGGTGACCCAGCAGAGCCTCGACTCGGCGGGCAAGATGTCGGCAATGCTCTCGGGCCGGGTCGACGGGCTCATCGGCTTCGCCCACGACCAGGGCCCCACCATCGCGAACAAGAGCGGCCGGGAAGTCCGCTACCTGCGGTATTCGGATCAGGGCCTGAGCTTCTTCAGCAACGGGCTGATCGCGAACGAGGCCACCATCGAATCCTCACCCGAGCTGGTACAGGCCATGGTGGATGCGACGAGTGAGGCCTTCGCCGCCGCGGTGGCGAATCCGGAAGCGGCGGTTGCCGCGATGGAAGGCAAGGATCCGCAGTTGCCGCCGCAGGAGGTACTGCTCCAGCAGTGGCAGCAGACCATTCCGCTGCTCAGCACACCGGAGACCGCGGGTAAGGCACCGGGAACCAATTCCGAAGCGGATTGGCGCGCCACCGTGGACGTCCTCAGCAGTGCGAAGCTCCTCGACCGAGCCGAGGACCCGGCCAAGTACTGGGATTCGAAGTTCACACCCACGAGCAAGCCGTGACCGGAGCAGGTGAACATATGAGCACATCCACCGATACCATCGCCCGCCCCGATACCGCGGTCGCCGTAGCCGATCTGACCGTACGGTTCTCGTCGAAACGCGGCGAGGTCACCGCACTGCACGATGTCGATCTGCGGGTCCGCCGGGGCGAATTCGTCTCGATAGTCGGCCCGTCCGGCTGCGGTAAATCGACACTGCTGAAAGTCGTCGCCGGGCTCACCGACGCGAGCGGGGGCAGCGTCCGGCTCGGCGCCGCCCCCGTGCGTGGCCCGCAGCGCAATATCGGCTACGTATTCCAGCGTGCCGCGCTGCTGGAATGGCGGACCGTCCGCAAGAACATCCTGCTGCAGGCCGAGATGCGCGGTATGAACAAACGGTCGGCCGCGGCCGAATGCGACCGTCTCATCGAGATGACCGGACTCGGCGGGTTCGAGAACGCCCTGCCGCACGAACTCTCCGGCGGTATGCAGCAACGCGTTTCACTGTGCCGGGCCCTGCTGCACGAACCGGAAGTGCTGCTGATGGACGAGCCGTTCGGCGCACTCGACGCGCTCACCAGGGAAAGGATGAACGTCGAGCTGCACCGGATCTGGCGGGAGACGGGCACAACCGTTCTGCTGGTCACCCATTCGGTGGCCGAGGCCGTATACCTCGCCAACCGGGTGGTCGTGATGAGCCCGCGGCCGGGCAGGATCATCGAAGAGCTCGAGGTCGACCTGCCCGCGCACCGGGATTACGCCACGACGATGGAGACGCCGGAGTTCATCCGGGTCGCCAACCGGGTACGGGATCTACTCGGCTCGGTAGCGCCGGCGGACTGACACCCGGCCTCACCCTTCGCACCGAGAGGAGTCGACCGCGTGCGGGTTCTGGTCGCCCCGGACAAGTTCAAAGGAAGCCTCGCCGCGGCCGAGGTGGCCGACCGGCTGGTGGAGGGCTTGGCGGCCGCCGGGGTCGCCGGCGACAGGTTGCCGCTGGCCGACGGTGGTGACGGGAGCGTCGACGCCGCGGTGGCGGCCGGGTTCGCACCGCATCGGGTGGCGGTGACCGGGGCAGCGGGAGATCCGAGATACGGGCGGATCGCTGTCGGGGACGGTACGGCGGTGGTCGAGGTCGCGGGCACCTGCGGCCTCACCACCCTGCCGAAGGGCCGCGCCCTACCGCTGGATGCGAGCAGCCTCGGTGTGGGACAGGCCGCCGCGCAAGCACTGCGGTACCGGCCGCGCCGATTGGTGTTCGCTCTCGGTGGCAGTGCCAGTACCGACGGCGGGATGGGACTGCTCGCGGCGCTCGGCTTCGGCTTCGCCGATGCGACCGGAAAACCGCTGCGGCCGTGTGGACGGAGTCTGGGAGATGTCCACACCGTCGATTCGTCGCGGGCGGTGCGCACGACCGGGGTGGAGATCGTGATCGCCGGCGATGTCACCAACCCGCTGACCGGGCCCGACGGTGCGGCGGCGGTGTACGGGCCGCAGAAGGGGGCGACCCGCGCCGAAGTGGGGTTCCTCGACGCCGGTTTGCACAACCTCGTCCGGGCGTTCGCCCGCAGCGGCCACCCGGCCGCACCGGCGGCCGCGGCGGCCGCCGGTGCGGGCAGCGCGGGCGGAATCGGCTTCGCCGCTCTCCTGCTCGGCGGCACCATGGTGTCGGGTGCCGAGTACTTTCTGGACCTGCTGGACTTCGACCGGCACCTGACCCGTGCCGGGCTCGTGGTCACCGGGGAGGGAAGTATCGATCAGCAGACCGTGCACGGCAAACTGCCTGCGGTGGTGGCTCGCCGGTCCAATCCCGTTCCCGTCGTCGCGGTCGGCGGCCGGAACACCCTGTCCCGAGACGAGCAGGGTCCGGCGGGATTCACCGATATCTACTCGCTCGGCGACTACACCGACCGGGATACGGCCGGCGACCCCGAACTGACCCGGCAGTTGCTGGTCCGGATCGGCCGGGAGATCGGCAGCCGGGTGACGATCGCGGCGCCGTGAACACGCTCCCACTCGCCGGGCGGCCGCGGTGAACTGCCCCGGGCCGGACAGTCCCGCGGTGGCCGGGCAGCACTGCTACCTTCCTTCGGAGGTAGCCGCGGAGCGGCCGACCGGCCCACGATGGTTCGTATGAGCAAACTAGCGAGCTACTCGTCGGGTATTTCCGAGGTGCCGTTGTCGGGGGACACGATCGGTGCGAATTTCGACCGTACTGTTGCGCTATTCGGGGATCACGAAGCGCTGGTGGAGTGCGCGACGGGTCGGCGGTGGACGTACACCGAACTGGCCGCGGCAGTGGATTCGCTGGCCTCCGGTCTGCTGGAGCTGGGGATCCGGGTCGGGGACCGGGTCGGCATCTGGGCACCGAACTGCGCGGAGTGGGTGTTCACCCAATACGCGACCGCGAAAATCGGCGCGATCCTGGTGAACATCAATCCGGCCTACCGGACGTCCGAGCTGGAATTCGTGTTGAACCGGGCAGGTGTCCGCCTGCTGGTGGCGGCGCGGCAGTTCAAGACCTCCGATTACGCCGCCATGATCGAAGAAGTACGACCCGGGTGTCCCCGGTTGGAGCAGGTGGCGATCATCGGCGGCCCGATATGGAATTCCCTGTCGGAAACCGGGAGAACCTTCGACCCGGCCGCCTTGCGGGGGACCGAGCTCTCGGCCGACGACCCGATCAACATCCAGTACACCTCGGGCACTACCGGGTTCCCCAAGGGCGCGACACTGTCGCACCACAATATTCTGAACAACGGCTTCCTGGTCGGGGAGCTGTGCCACTACACCGAAGCCGACCGGATCTGCATTCCGGTGCCCTTCTACCAATACTTGGATACACTCGGTACATGACCGATACCTTGTCTGGCCTGCGCGCGGTCGTAGCCGCCCGGGTCTCGCACGTCCAAGGCGCCGAGAAGACCTCGCACCACACACAGACCGATAAAGGCGTCTCCCTAGCCGTGGCTCAGTCCTGGGACGTGGTCGGACTCGTAGAGGATCTGGACGTCTCAGCGATCAAGCTAGGGCCGTGGGAACGGCCTGACCTGAAGCAGTGGCTCACCGATCGCCGCCACGAGTTCGATGTACTTATATTCGCAAAAACCGACCGAGTGTTTCGCCGAGCGGATGACTCGTTCGAATTGACCAAGTGGGCGAAAGAGAATCGAAAGATCTTGGTTCTCGTCGATGACGGAATCCGGATCGATTTCTACACGCCCGAGGAAAAGCAAGACCCGATGACCGCGATGATGTCACGGATGTTTCTGTTCATGGCATCATTCTTCGCCGAAATGGAGGGCCGGAGGTTTCTCCAGCGGGCTCAAGACCGTGTCGGGTACCTCCGGGGTACCGACCGATGGGGCTACGGAATACCCCCGTTCGGGTTCGCGGTGGTCGATCACCGCTCCGGAGAGGGCAAGTCGCTGGCGCATGATCTGGACGCCCAAAAGATCCTGCACGAGATAGCCAACCGACTGTTGTCGGATCACTCGCTCACCCGGATCGCCGCGGACCTGAACACCGCGGAGACGTTGTCCCCGCAGGACTGGGTACGGGTCAGGGCCGGGAAGCCGTCCAAGGGCACCCGATGGACCACCCGCAGAGTCAAAGCGATACTCACCAGCCCGGCGACACAGGGCGTGAAGATGGCCGGAGACAAGCCGGTACTCGATATCGAGGGGTCTCCGGTCATGGTCGGGCCTCCGTCGTTCGACTCGGAAACCTGGGCCAGGATTCAGGACGAGGTCAGCTCCCGGACCCAGAACCCGCGGGAGCGTAGGCATTCGCTGAACCCGATGCTCGGTGTCGGGAAGTGCTACTACTGCACCAAGAACCTGCGCCAGAGGTCCCAGACGACGCCCGGAGGCGTCACGCACCGGTACTTCGTGTGCGGTAACTCGCCGCGGCCGTGCCCCGGCGTCTCGATCATCGCGGACCAGGCTGAGACCCTGGTCGAGGAGGGGTTTCTCGAAGTCCACGCCGGCCGCCGGATCATGCAGCGGGTATGGCGCAACGGTAGCGACCATTCGCATGAGCTGGATCAGGTCGTGAAGACCATCGAGTCTCTCCGTGAAGACCGGGCGATGGGGCTGTTCACTACCGACGCTGATCAGGAGATGTTCAGGACCCAGATGAAATCGCTCGTCGCCCGGCGCGATGCGCTGTCGGAGCTTCCTGTCATCAAGGCCGGATGGGCCGAGGTAGAGACCGATAAGACCTACGGTGAGGTCTGGCCTACATCCGCCCCGGAGGAGCGAAGGACGCTTCTCGTGGACGCCGGGGTCCGGCTCGTGGTCAGGGCTCCCAACGACTGGAGTCTGAAGATCGACCTGGACCGGGCACTGGGCGAGGGGCTGACCGGCAAGGATCTTCTCGATCAGATAACTGGATAAACGACGAAACCCCCTCCCGAAGGAGGGGGTTAGTCACACACCAGAGTAGATCCGAACATCGTCCCAGGCGCCGGAGTTGGCGCCGGAGATTCGGGATACCCAGAGACCCGCACGCGTCTGCGAAACGTAGGTGTCGGAAACCGCGTACAGCTTCGGAACTCCGTCGACTTCGATCCAGACCATGCCATTGTGCATCGTTAAAGCAACCTTCGATCCGGCGGACAGCCCGGATGCGACGTTCCGGAACGAACCCCACGTAGGCTGGTCGTTGGACAGCGCGGTAGTGAAGTAGCCGAGGATCAGGTCACCGTTACGGACACGGGCGATGAGCCCGGTTGTTCCTGCTGCGTTGGTTCCGAGAACCAGACCCTGGTACACGCCGGTCGCCACGGATTTCACCGTGGCTTCGATCCGGACTTTCCCCGAGGTGTTCCCGGTGTCCCAGAGCAGCGCTCGGCCACCGTTGACGGTGTTGATAGTCGACCACGCGTCATCGACGACGCCGGCGTTCGTTCCGAGCTGGGTCCACCCGTTGACGCCGTCCTGGTTTCCGGAGCGGCCGTCGAAGTTGTCGTAGTGAACCTGGGACCACACGGTCTTCGGTGGAATCGACGGAGTACGGTCGTAGTGATCGATCCACCGCATCCAGCAGTCGCAAAGCGCTGCGTTCAGGAACCGGACACAGCGGCGGTCCGGTCCAAGCTTGTAGGTGGGGTTAGTCAGCTGGAAGGTGCCGGTGAGCACCCCGTCGACCCAAAGCCGGATGAATTCATCGTTCTCGACCCAGATCCGGACAGTGGTGTACTTACCCTTGAACGCGGTCTGCGCCCACTGGCCTTCGTGGTCGTTGAATCCGATGATGTTGGCGTATCCGTTGATCCCGATCGTGTCGCCACCGACGTCGGTGTGCCGGAGCTGTATACCGACCAGGTTTTGGAACAGCGCGCCGACCCGTGCCCAGGAGTCCGTAATGAAGCATGTGAAGCTTTGAGCGGCGAGGCCCTCTACAGGCCACCAGACTTCGAACTCCAAGCCCCAATTCGGGGTGAACGGCTGGAACTCATACGACTCTCCACCACCGTTGTTGGTGAAGTAATTGGCGGGGATATGCAGTTCGCCCAGGGCGTTGTAATCGGCTACGACGCCGTCCCCGAGGTGTTTCCACGGTTGCCGGAGCGAGGTCACTCCGTACGCGGTGAAGTCGTCGTACCAGCCGGCCCAGGCGAGCGGGAGATTACGACGCAGGAGGAACATACGGCTCCACCGGACCACTGATCGTGGCGTCGGGGTAGATGATCAACAGCTGATGAATCGTCTCCAGGGTGTTGCGGATCTTCCGCATACCCATGCCGTTGCTGGACGTCAGCAACGCCCGGTAGTTCTCGGGCTCGTCGTGGAGCCGGCGCTTGGCCTCTATGATCAGTGGTATCGCCGCCGCGGGTGTGTCTACATCGAACACCCGGGAGTCGAACAGATCGTCGATCGCAGCCTCGAAGTCCGGTGCGATCCGGACATGGTCGGCCATCACCTGGCCGTTGGAGATGATCTCGAATTCCTTCATGGCGGGTCCTTAGTCGTCAGGCTGAAGCGCGGGGTCGTAGAGGACCCCGAACGCGAGAATCTGGAACACCACCGGGGCGACCGAGCCCACAACAGAGGTGACGTTGATGAACAGCCGCTCGCGCGTGAACATCTCGAAATCCAGGTTCGACCAGTTGGCGCGGGTCTGATTCGAGGTCAGCGTGTACGTGTCCAGGACTTCGGAGCTGGTGCCGGCTGCGTTCATTTTCTTCAGCTCGAACGTGAGGCCGCCCGGCTGGGTGAGGAACGCTACGTGCAGGTCAGTAACCCGTCGTTCCAGCCCGAGCGGAACGTTCTGGCACAGCCCGATCAGAAGTTCGTTGACTCCGAGGACCACCGCCGCGGAGGCGGCTACGAACTCGGACTCCCAGTAGGTAGCCGCGTTGTACAACGCAGCCGCGGTGGCCTGTGACACAGCCGCAGCGTTCGCCGCGGCTTCCGCCTCGGTCACCGCTTGGTCTGCTGATCCCTGAGCCTCAAGGGCTACCGCGTATGTCAGGTCGATCCGATCAGCGACCTCGGTCTTGTGTATGCCTTGGGCGGCACCGATCTTGGCTGCGGTGCCGCCGGTCATCATCGAATACGCGATGGTCTGGTTGAGATCCTGGCCGTACTTGTACGTGCCACCTCCGATGACGTAAGCGCCATCGGGGGCCGGCTGTCCTGGTGAGGTCATGTGTCACCCCGCCAGGTGTGCTCGGACCGTGGTCTCTACGTCACTGACTCGGGTCCGGACTTCTCGGACTTCTCCACGGACATCCCGGACATCGGTCCGAATCCCTCGGACGTCTTCGTGAATCGCGTCGAGGTCTTCGCGGAGGTTGGTCGTGTGGGTGTTGGCTACTTGTTCTCGAACCTCTGCGATCACGCCGTTCTGCCGGCGCTGACCGCGGGCCGTAATCCAAGTGCCGAGGATCGGCGCCAGAATCGCCAGGACGACCAGATACTGAGGGGCGTCAACAGGCAGGTTCACTCGGAACCTCGCTTGAACGGCGTCACGTGACGCCTGATCCACCAGGCCAGACCAAGGGGGGCGACGACCATGTACACGGTGAGGAAGTCGTCGATCCAAGATGCGTCGAGCTGCTTACCTACGACTGCACCGATCAGGCCCAGCAGGGCCACCAGGAAACCTCTGACGACAGCCGGCTCAGGCGGTTTGGGCTCGGTTTCGGGCATGGGTCTCCTCAGTTGAGTTCCTGAGCTGAGTCGCGTCCGTCCCCCGGCCGCGGGATGTACCCGTGGGCGTAGTACTGCGCGATCATCGCTTCGTTTTCTTGTGCCGTGAGTTGGGTAATGTCCGGCAAGACAGTCGGTTCCGGCTTGGGGGTGCCTGCGGCTACCCACTGCGCGCCCGGGTTGTAGTCGTGCCGAGGACCGCGTACCGCGGGGTGGAATTCCTTCTGCTGCTCCGGGAGCTGGCTGACGTGGATGAACCCGTCCTCGTTGGCCATCGCCTTGAGGCGATCGACGTGTATGAACGCGAGTTCGTCAATGTGCTTGGACCACGCCCGCAGAATCGACGGGTGAACGATCTGGGCGACCCCGCCTACGTTCGGCAGGTTCCGGAGCGCCCAGACCACGCGTTCTTCAGGGTCGTCCCAGTCGTATGTTTCCTGGGTGGGGATCAAGGTGGCGAGCCTTTCTTAGACGAGTCCGAGGTCGTGGAGCGCGGACATAAGCTCCTGGATTTCCTCGAAGAGTTTCAGCATCGGATCTTCGGGTTCGCGATAACCGATTTCGAGCTGCCAGCCTTTAGGGCCGTCCTCGTCCCATTCGTATGAAATCTTGGTTATCCGCTCGACGAACAGCTGGTTAGGAACCGGCCATCCAAGAACCGAGGTAGCGCACCTATCACCCAGCCAGATATGCCCGTGGCCATTAGCTCCGAGCCGGTACGGTGCTGCGTCAGAGACTTTTATCGAGTGCGCTGTCCGCTGCCGGGTTTGCCATCGTTTAGCGCGTAGGGCGATAACCGCTCCGAGCGTGTACGCTCGGTCGGAACCTTCGGCCCATCCCTCGAATAGGTGGAAATCCCCGAGTTCTTCGGCACGGTCGTTGAATCCGTGCCACATAAACGCCAGGATGACATCCGTATACAGCGGACGCAGTATCGCGTCCACGGTACCGCCAGCGGGGGGAATTACCACCGCGGCAGCAATCGCGTCAAATACGGCGTTGATGACCGCCGAGATACCCTCGTTCACGCCAGGGGCTGAATGCCCTCCGGCAATAGCTCGGGTGTCGGTGGCTTCGTAATACGAGAACTCCGACGATTCGATACCGGTGTATATGCCCTCTTCGAATACGACCCAGGGTGCCGAAGGTCGTGTTCCCTGCCATCCTGGGATGTAATACTCGTCCGGGAAAGTCGGGTCACCGGTGATGACGTTGATGCCCTCGGTGAAGCCGTCAGAGGCGATCGAGACGTACGACCGCTCCAGCCCGGTCAGCAAATTGCCACCGAACGATGTCTGGGTCTTCCACCCGGACTTGTCGACGATCTCCCAGACCAGGCAGCCCGGACGCAGGTTCGCACCGGGCCAAGGCTGCTCGTCTCCGAGGTGCGGCAGGTACCGCCGGCACTCGACCATCAGCTGGGCATCGGCCAGAGCGCGTTTAGCTACATCGTGGAACGACTTGAACCGCGAGAAGACCGTGGTGACGTTCGAGTTGTCGTCAAAGAACGAGAACGGTTTAACCGCGTGGCGCCATGTGGATATCCCTGGGATATCCTGGTCCATCGGGTCATCTGCGAATCCCCACCACGAATTCTCGATTCGTGCCAGGTTCACCAGCAGGGTCAGGGACAAGCACCATTTAGCGGGACCGAAAAGCATCCACACCTTGGGGAACTGGAATTCCGCAGGCAAGAACGGGTTGGCCCAGCAATAGATATGCTTGAGGTGTTCGTAATCGTGCTTGAAGTTGATTTCGAGAAACCGGTCCCCGGCCTTGGTTCGGACAATCTTGTAGTTGTCCATGAACCCGGACCAGCGGGCGCCTTGCTTTTCGAAGACGACGTGGACGTTGCGCTTGGCACGTCCCTTGAAGTCCATTACCCACTTAGCGAGGTAATGGTCCAGCGGCATCTTTACATGCGCGGTTCCGGTCTCGTTCTCTTCGAACGTGAACCCGCCGGCTCGTTCACCGGCTACTTCTCCACGGAACGTATAGTTCCCGTCGAAAAACTGAATCAGCGCGGGCTTGAGCCGCGCTTTCTCCCACGCTGCCCGCCGGGCAAGGGCTTTATCCCTTACCCGGTTGACATCGACGATTGTTGAGATCATTCAAGCCCCCAAGGCCGCGACCACGGCCTCGGGATTTCCAGCGCGATCATTTGACCCGCGGCGCATCCGACTACCGAGATCTCGAACGTTTTCGATTCGGTGTACGGAGGGAACGGATGCCGGAACCGGACCGCGTTCATCCGCGCCCAGACAGGCGCGTCGTTCTCCGCAATGACTTGTTCGACCCGAGGGTCTGTATCTACGTACGAGTCCTCACCCGTAACCAGCGTGGGCATAACCACCCGGCGGTTCGCCAGCTCGGCGTCCTCGAAGTCGTAATCCGGGATCACCCACCGAGCCGGGGCCGGCAGGACCCACTTCGGGAAGACGTACTGGTCTGTGGGGTTGACGTACCCGTTGCGGTAGTCGACCTCGATTTCGAGGGTCTCCGCGGCGGGGTTGATAGTCGGGGCACCCGTAGTCGGGTGGAAGATGTTCGTGACCCCGGTCGTATCGGTCTGAGTGACCGCGGTGTGGATCTCGTTTTCCCCGTACCAGAACGGGTCACCCGCAATCGCGGTGACGCCGCAGAGGTTGACCGAGTTTCCGTTGGGGTCGTATTCGAGCGAGATGTCCATCTGTTCCGCCAGGCGGAGCTTCAGGTACCGGACCCCGGACTCTTCGGTCTCGACATACAGCTTGCAGTCGCGATCCGGGGCCCACGCCTTCTTCCACTGCGAATCCCGCGACAACCACGAATCGGATTTGTCGTTCAGGATCTCGACGTGGAACGTGATGTCCCTGCGAAGAATCCGGTGTGAGAGGTAGCGAGCGCCCGGCCAGTTGCCGGGCTCCTCGTAAACCACTTTGATCGGAGGGTCGTACAAACCCTCCATGTCCGGAGCCAGGTAAACCCCGCGGTCGCCTTCGTCGGGTCCCGCGAGGGTGAACACCTCGCCGTTGACTCCTTCGAGCCAAACGGCGGTTTCCAATTTACCTCCTGGTGCGACCGAGCCGTTCTCGGTTCTTTTTGCGGTTACTCACCGCTTCGGCTTCATCCGCGGTCGCGACATTGAAGATGTACGTAGACCCTTCGGTGGCAGCCGCGGTAAGAGCGCCACCGCCGGCGCCGAGATCGGACATGAACTGCATCCCGGTAGAGGTGATGAAGTCCTTCGGAATATCGTTGAAGCCCGAGGACTTTCCGATTTCTTCGAGCTGACCGCTCAGGTCTTCAGCGCCGAACGCTTCACCGAGTTCATCGACCATGTCCCGGACCGCGTTGGATACCCCGACCCAGCCTTTCTCAAGGCCGCGTTGGAGCTTCTCCATAACCGTGAGACCCTGGGCCTCGGTATCGACTTTCGGGACGATGTTGAACTCGGAGTCGAGCTGCACATCCCATTCGAGTTCGAACTCGCGGGCTTTCTGTTCCAGGTTCAGAACGTCGGCCTGATCACGGAGTGCGGAAGCCTGCTCTTGGAGCCGCTTCTTCTCATCCTTGTCCGGGGTGAACTTGGCTTTCTGCTCCAGGCGCTGTGCCTGGAGGTCCAGCAGATCGGTCTGGAGATCGATCATGTCGGACTGCCGCTGCATGTCCTCTTCGAGCTGCTTGGTGTCGATCGGAGACCCGATCGGCTTGACCGCGGAATCGAACGATCCGGCGAGCTGGCTCGCCATGTCCTTGACCCGATCCAGGATCGGGGCGAACCCCGACTCGATACCGGTACCGAGACCCTCCATCAGGGCTTCACCCTGCGGGATCAGCTCTTTCCGGTCCTTGGGCAGAGGGCCCTTCACTGCGGCGATCTTCGAAGCGATACCCGCGGCGAACGACAAAACGTCCGCGAGGCCCTGCTTGATACCGTCGAGGAGACCGGTCATCAGCGCCTTACCAGCGGCTACCAGGACAGTGCCCATCGAGCCGGCCGCGGAGGCGATCTTTCCGCCCCACGAGGCAGCCTCAGCGATCAGCGATGCTCCGGCAGAGACGAGTTCGGCAACCATCTGAGTACCGGCGTTGCCGATAGCCGAGACGACCTGACCCATCGCGGTTGATGCGATCGAGCCCAGCGACCCCAGCGCAGCACCGAACGTGGTTCGGAGCCCCGAAAAGATCGTGCCGAGATCAGAGAATCCGAGCGAGAATATCGACCTCATGTCGAACATCGCCCCGGTTGCCCCGTTGGTCAACCAGGACCAATCGATTTCGACACCGGAGAACCAGTTCATCGGGTTGAGGTTCTCTTTGGCCCAGTTGCCGATCGAGGTAAACGCTTCGCTGAACCAGGTTTTGATGTTATCGATGTACTGAGGGAGCCCGATCATCAAGAACGAGTAGATCGGCGCGATCACATAGTCCGCGAACCGCTGACCCGTGATCTGGAACGCGAGCGCGCCTTTTTCCTTGAAGTCGTCGAATCCTCGGATCAGCGTCTCGAATGTCCCGAGCGCTCCGAACTTCATGATATTCGGCAGGAACGTGTTGTCGTCGTTCTCCATACCGATTTCGTCGGTAGCCTTACCGGTGGGGTTGATTACCCATTCGATCTGGCTCCAGGTGTCCGAGATCCCGGACACCAGGTCTGCGACGTCTTCGAACATCGACTTCATCGCCGGGAGCGTGTTCTCGATGAAATCGCCGAATCCATCGACGAAGTCAGCCATTTTCTCGGTGAACTCTTCATCGGCGAGGAGCTCGCCGCCTTTGTCGACGAGGCGACCGAAGAGGTCGAACAACGACTCCAGGATGTTCTTCGAGTTCGAGAGCATCCGCTCCAGCGCGGATTCACCATCGACACCGGGGGTCGTGATCGAGTTGATCCAGTTCTCGAACCGCTCGGCGTACGAGTTGAAGAAGTTCGCGAGTCCCGGGAACTTGTCCGAGACCTTGGAGACCATGTTGAGCACGCCCTCGGTGAGGTCCCGAGCCCCCGCCGCAGCGGTGGACAACGCGGAGCCCACGTTCTCGATCGTGTTCTCGATGTTCGCCATACCGGCGTCGGAGGTCACCGCATCAACGAACCCACCGAAGAAATCCGCGAGGCCCGAGGTGACCTTGGGCATCGCTCGTTCGAGCATCGGGAAGACTGATTCGAGACGTTCGAACTGCGGAGTGAACTCGATCTTGGTGACGTCGTTCATCACCTGCTTGAGCGAGTCCAGCTCGTCTTTCAGGACCGAGGCGGCTTCTTTCATGCCGTCGAACCCGAGAGCCACGGCGCCGGCTGCGATACCGGCACCGGCAAGCAGCGCCGGGAGCCCGAGGATTGCCCCGGTGGCCAGGGCGAGAACCGGCGGGATCAGTGCAGCTACCGCGAGTACAAGCGCGATCTCTCGCGTGAACCGCATCGCGAACCGGCCGAGGCCGGAGGTCATGTTGCCGATCGAGCTGGTGACCGAGGACGCCATACTCCGGAACCGGTCTGAGATGCGGTTGGCTGTACGCGATGCGTTGTCGTTTACGTCGACATCGATCTCTATTTCCCCGGCCGCAGCATCCGCGGCAGCGGCAGCGGCTGAGACTTCAGCGACCAGCCCCGCGGTGTTCGCTTCTACGTCTATCTCTATGTCGCCGGCTGCCTGCTCGGCGTATTCGACAA
Organism: Nocardia sp. NPDC001965; assembly: GCF_053594175.1. Taxonomy (NCBI): domain Bacteria; kingdom Bacillati; phylum Actinomycetota; class Actinomycetes; order Mycobacteriales; family Nocardiaceae; genus Nocardia; species Nocardia sp. NPDC001965. The sequence goes on along the minus strand of NZ_JBSFDZ010000008.1, from coordinate 60,975 downwards.
GCCCCCGTACCGCTTCCACGAACCCCGCTGCCTGCGGGGTCAGCTCTACATCCAGGTTCTGGACCGCGTACTCCGCGGCCTGGGCCATTGCCTGGATCTTGGCTAGGAACTCGCCTTCGTTGACGTTGAACCCTGCGTCGATCCGGTCGAGCATCGCCGCGGCGGTGTCCGCCATGACTTCGATACCGGCCAAGAACTCGGCCTGGTCCACGTCGATCTGGGAATCGATATTCGCGAGGGCGCGCTCTGCGGCCTGGAGCGCCATCTCGACGTCTGCGAGGAACCCGGAGACATCCAGGTCCATCCCGGTTTCTATATCGTCTGTGGCGGCCTCAGCCGCCCGAGCCGCATCCCGGGCGTCCCGGGACAGCTCCCGGACTGCACCGGGCTCCAGATCGATACCGACCTCTACTTCGAGGCCGTTGGTCTCTGCTTCGAGGTCTTGCTTGAGCTTGCGGCGGAACCCGTCGGTGTCGGGGACCACCTTGACGGAAATCCGCCCGACTTCCTTGCCTCCGGGTCCGGCCACGTTATTCCTTCCGATTAGCCCGGTTCAGGTGTCCGAGCGCAATCGCTGCGAACGACCCAGGCTTATGCTGTTTTTTCGTGCTCGTCTCATGCGGAATCGGGAACGGGTCCAGGAGTTTGGGTGTCTTGCCTTTCGGCGTATTCGCCTGAATGAACTTGTTCGTAAGCTCACGAACCGCGTTGATCACCCCGACCATCAGATACCGGTCTTTGTCCCAGCCCTCGAACTGTGAGCCCCCGCGCATAGCTGCCTTGGTGTCAGATCCCAACGGCAGCCCGATAATCAGCGTCAGGAGCCACTTCGGGGTAACTCCAGATCCTTCGACGAACACGTCCCGGATATCAACGGAATACTCACGCATCAGATCCGGGACTATCTTCTCGCCGTACTGATCGATCAGCCGTGCGAGGGCTGCGCTTCCCCCGGCTGGGTAGCCTCCGTCCACATCCGGATAATCTCGGAGGTCAGAGCCAGGTCATCACCGATCTCGGAGACCAGCTTCTTGCCCTTGCGGTCTTTGGTGACCAGCTCGATAACCTTCTGAGTAGCCGCGAGGATCTCGTCAGAGTCTTTCGACTCTCCGTCTTCGTCTTTGCGGATCGTCTTGAGAGTGTCAGTAACCTCTTTACGAACACCCGAGGGGAGCCGAAGAAGGTTCTGAAGGACCGCAGTGGACCCGTCTTTCAGGGTCAATGGCAGCGGAGCGAACTTCTTATCGAGACCTGCGCGGAGATCATCGAGAGAATACGAGTTGGACACGGCGAGCCTTTCAAAGTATGTCAGCGGGCCAATAAAAAGGAGGGGCGGCAGGCCCGCCAGGAATAACCGCCCCTCCGTTCAGGGGATCAGCTGAAGAGTTTCTCGCTGATCCAGTCATAGAGCCGGCGAGCGCCGAGCTTGACGAACGTCGCCCGAATCGGCAGAGTCGCGAACTCGTCGATCGGCAGACCGATCGAGTCATCCCGGCGGATCGAGGACTTCGGGGCGTAGAAACCGACCCGGCGAGGACCATCGACGATCAGGATGAACAAAGCCTTTTCGGTGAACTGCACGGTCTCACCCTCGACACCGAACACGCCCGGGGTTTCCGAGGCGTTCTCGCCGTAGTAGAGCGAAAACGAGTTTGTATCGAACTGGTGCAGGAACATCGTGAGGAAGTCGGCCAGTGGCTCGGTCTCGACCTCGCGGAGCGCTTTCTTCTGCCAGGTCCGCTTAACCTCGGTCTCGCCGCCCTCAAAACCAAATTCCGGCATATCCTCGGCGGAGGTGTGTCCGACCGAAACCCAGCCGTTCGGGGCGGCAGTGACCGAAACAGCCAGCTCCGGCGAAGACCCGACAAGGGCCGAGTCGTCCACGGACAGTGGGATCGTCTGACCCTGAAGCTCCGCGATAGGCGAGATCTTGATACCGGTTGCCAAGGTGCCTTCGGCGTAGATGTTGCCTTCGCCGATCGAGGCCAGCGCCTCCAGCGCGGACATGACCTGTTCTGCGGTGGCGTTGTGCGGCAGATCCGCGGTCTCGGTGGTCGAGGTCAGCGAGAAGGTGCCGGACGAAGCGGTACCGGTCAGGGTCAGGGTATGAACCTGTGCACCGAAGGTGTCCGGGTTGATGAGTTCCAGCTCGGCCGGCGTAGGCGCGGCAGTGCCAGGGGCAGCGACGAAGACGTAGCCACCCGCCGCGGTAATAACCGCGTTGTCGTTGAGTGCCATTCGGCAGAATCTCCTTTAGGGATTAAGCGACCTGATTCCCAGTCGAATCAGCCCTTGGACCCGCCAGGAGTCCTGGAATAGTGAGCTGAACTGAGTCGCGCCCATGTTTTCGTTGATCGAATGCAGGTACCCGTCAGGCGTGAGCTTCTGGGTTCGGACTGCGTCGTAGAGAGCCTCTAGGGCTTCGTCGTACAAACTCTCAGTGGTCGGCAGGTCTTCGTTCCCGTAGGCGGTCATTTCGATAACCGGGTATCCGAGCTTCTTCGGGTGCTGTTTGTTTCGAGCACCGCCGAGCCGGCGGACGTTGATCATCGGGAACGTTCGAAAGTCGATATCCTCAACCCACGAACCGATTTTGACCCCTGGGATAGCCTCACGGAGAATCGGTAATACGATCGCCTGGACGCGTGGGAGCGCCGGCACAGACCCTCCTAACTGAGGAGGCCAGTGGCCTCTGAGATGATGTACAGACCCGGAACGAATTTCGGCTCATCGGTTTCGTATTTGCCACCGACGAAATGACCGAACTCGATCGACATTGCTGCCTGGTCATCGAGATTCACGTATCCGTCGGTTTCGCCGTACGAGGAATTGACCTCTGCGTTACCGGTCTCCCGGTGAGCGGCCAGCCGGGCTTCACCGCGGCGGGTTGCTTCTTCGGTTTCTTCGGTGATCGCGGCTTGTACCTTGGAATGGTGCGAGACAACCCGGTTCATGGCTTTATCACCGATGAGTTTGACCGCCATCAGTACCTACGAATCGTGTAGTCGACGTGCGCTGTGCGCCGTGAGTTGGTGTACCGGCTGATATCCCCGAAGATGACCCAGCGCTCTCCGCGCCATTCGATCTGGGACTGAGCCCCGAGCGCGTGCGGGAACGGCCGGGCGAATCGGACTCGGTAAACCTTTTCGGTCTCGAACCCTTCGTTGTCCTGCTCAGCCCTGCGAGCGGAGGTGCCCGACTGGCCCTGAACCTGGAACCGGCCGAAAGCCGGAATACCGTCAGCGCTAGCCCGGGTTCGGGTGTTGCCGTCCGCGTCGGTGACGGATTCCTCAAGGAACACCGTGCACGGCTCGTTGGCTCGATCCAGCAGGCTCATACTGCGATCACCGGATCGGGATCGATGAAGAACATTCCGCGGCGGATGATGACCCCGAGCTTCTTCCACTCGGCCGGCGTGATCTCCAGAACGCCGGAGGCCAGCTCCTGGGCGAGCATGTACGTGTACGAGCCGTCCGTCTCCGAGACGTAGCCTTCGGGGTTCTTCAGAATCCGGAGTACCGCCTCGGCCTCAACCTCTTTGACGTCTTCGACGTCGATGGTTCCGTCGTCAATCTTGTCGTCGAGGTCCGGGATCTTCCGGCGGATCTCCCGCTCAGCGTCCGCAAGGCGGGTGTTGACCAGCGTGGTTTCCTCCGGGCTCAGTGCCCGTGGATACCGGTTGGTGACGTCGGTTGCGGTTGCGTATGTCATGCCTCAGCCCCTCTGACACGGCCGGGGGTTTTCGGCCCCCGACCGTTATATGTCAAGTTAGAGTCAGACCAGAACCGCGGTCGCGCCCGAACCACCGGTCAGCGAAGCGCCGTTGACGCTCAGGGTGCCGGGGACGGTCACGGTGTAGACACCCGCCGAACCGGTCACGGTCACGTCATCAGCGGTGATGCCGTCGTCGATACCCACGATCGCGGTCTTCACCGCGGACGCCGCAGCGTTGTAGGCGATGGTCGCGGACGGGCCACGGCCGGCGACAGACACAGTAGCGGTACCACCGGTAGCCCCACCGAAGTTCAGGGTGTAGGTCAGTTCCAGCGGGCCACGCACCAGACGCACGAACGCCTGAGGATCGTTGACCAGGACCGCGTACTCGGCCTCAACACGGACAGCAACCAAGTTGTGCTGCCACAGCGACACCAGGTTCGGGGATTCCGCAGTACCCATGTTCAGGGTCGCGGTATCGGTGACGTCGTAGCTCAGGCCACCGATCTGACCCCAGACGATCTGGGAGAAGTCACCCATGAAGCCCACGGTCGAGCCATCGACGATGTGATCCGACAGATACGTCGGACGCCCGATCACGCGGCCGGACCGGAACGGGGCATTGATGTCCTGGTAGGTGGCTTCGATGAACAGCGGACGCTTCGAGGCGTCCACGGCACCGTTCAGGATCGGTTCGGCAACATCATCGAAGAGGGTGCCGTTCCATTTCTTGCCGTCGTCCAGCAGGAGCTGAAGACCATCGTTGAGCGCGGTGTACGCGTTCGAGCCGTCACCACCGGTGCCCAGCGGGTCACTCAGCGAGATCGCCTTGTTGGTCTGCCCCACGTAAGCACCGAACGGAGTGGACAGGCCCTTGATGACCGCGTCGTCGAACGCCATAGCGATAGCGGTACCGACCTTGGTACGCATCGTGGTCAGGTAGTTGCCGGGGTTAGCCCGCACGACCTCAGCCGAGGCAACGAAGATCGTAGCGATCTTGTTCGGCTTGATGGTCTGCTTGGTCATATCACCCTTGGTGATGGGCTTTTCGTCAGCCTCACCCAGCCACGAGGCAGAAACCTCGCCAGTCCAGTGGGGGATATGCTGCCCGGTAATACCCATCGGGATCTTACGAGCGATTTGCTGAACAGTCGAAACCTTCTCGACCTCAGCGAAGTAATCCTTGGCCATTTCGGGTTCCAGGTAACCCTGGAACATCGTATCGCCGGTCTGTGCCAGCTTGGAATCGTTAACGGCGGGGTTGTACGCCATTTAGGGTGTCTCCTAGTTAGGTGGGACCTGATCAGCGCTTGAGCGCGCGGGTAAGCGCGTCGAGAACCGGGTCGCCATTGAGAGGAATCGGATTGCCCGTGCCCTGGGTCGGATCGACCGGGCGGTCCCGGCCTTCGACAGCCCCGAAGAGTTTCTTCGCGGCCTCGGCATGCGACTTGATCTCTTCAGGGGTTGTGCCCTGGAGGATCGAAGCGAATTCCAAAGCGGCCTCTGAAGGAACCTTGGCGGTGACCGTGGCTCGGAGCTTTTCGAGTTCCAAGCTGGTGACCGTGAGTTTGTCTTCGAGGCCCTGGATGGTGCTTGCAGACTCGGTGAGCCGCTGGGCGAACTCGGCTTCTACCTGGGTCCGTGCGTTAGCCATCGCCTCGGTCTTCGCTACACGGTGACTCGCGGCCTCCGCGTTGGTGTCCTTGATCAGCTTCTGTGCCCAGTCGGGGAGATCCTTGACAGACTCAGCCGATTTCGTAGGCTCCTGGCCTGCGGGGGATTCGGGCACAACAGGATCAGGGGTGTTCGGGGCATCGGACATTGGGTTTCGTCTCCTGGACGGAAAAGGCCCACCTGGGGCACTTTGAGAATGGATTCACGCCGCGAAGGCGTATTCCATGGGATTGATTTCGCCGTGGTAGATACGGCGTCTCAAGACGTTTATCGCCTCGGTGTTGTGGTTGTCAGAGCGGGCTTTACCCGACCGGATCAACCTCGCTGCTTCACGAGCTGCGTCTTTCCACAGCTCCATAGCGCGCTTCTCAGCGGCCTCGGACGGGTAACCGGTGGCTTTGTAGACCGGGACAACCTTGCAGTCGCACCCGTCGTGCCACTCGTCCATGTATTCGCTGACGTCTTCGCCGGCCGCGATCATCTGAGCGGCCGTACGGTCTGTGAGATCCAGGCCCGCGGTCTCCGCGGCCATGTACACCGGACCACGCGAGATAAGCATCAGGCACCAGCCGCAGGTTTCCCGGCCGGTAGCGACCCGAGCCCAGCCCCGGACGATTCCGGTAGCCGAGTCGTTCTCCACGCCGCGGATGATCTGGCGCCGGCCTGCGTTCTCTACGTCTTTGGCTACGATCCGAGCCAGCTCTCCGACCACGGTAGGGATTGCGTCCGCCTGGGACATACGCCTACGCGCCGGTTCCATCGTCTGTACGAACACTCCGAAGTCCGAGCCCTCCAGGAGCTGATCGTTTCGGGGTAGTTCAGGATGGTTTTGTTCACGCTGGGAGTCGTAGAACCTGCGGGCCAGCTCGGCTGACTCTGCCCGAGCTATCTCGACCTGTGGGTAGACCAGGCGTAGGAACCTGATCCAGTCCGTAGGTGTCAGAGCCGGGGTGAGCATCAGTCGAGCCAGCTCGACTACGGTCCGGATAATCGCCGCGACGATCGCGGCCTGGAGAGCTGCATACTCTCCGGGGGTCACTCAGCGGCCTCCTTGGCGGGAGCCGGGGTTCCTTCACCTGCGCCGTACTGGCCGGCGAGCTGACGGAGCGGGTCTTCTTTCGCGTCCCACTTCTCCATCTCAAGACGCTCGGTGATCGTGTAGCCCATGTCGATCCGACCCCGCTCACGCGGGATCAGTCCCATACCGTTCGCGTACAGCTTCGAGGCTGCGTCCGCTTTGGCGGCGTACGTCGGAGTCGACGGATCACGCCATTTGGCTTCCATCCGGAACATATCCGGCGGGATCGGACCACCCGGGTTCATCACCTTGTGAGCGACCCGCATCACCTGTTCCCACGCCCCGCCGAAGATCAGTGCCTTGTGCTCAGCGGTCATCACGAGTCTGCGTTCCGAGGCGTTGATTGCCTCCGCAGACGCCGGATTATCCGACTGGGTTGCCAGGTACTGGGGCGGCAGGCCCGTATAGGCCGCGGCCTTCTTGTCCAGGTGATCAAGGGCTTCGGTGAAGTTCCGAAGCTCCGCGGCGAGGAACTGGGTTGCCTTGGCTTCCGGGTCCTCGAACGCCAGAATCCGGGCGATATACGCGTTGAAGAGTGCTTGGCCGGTCTCGGAATCGATACCGAGATCCTCGGCTTTGACGCCGAACAGCAGCCGTTGCGGGACCGCCATCAGCTCGGCGGTCACCTGCATATCCATCATGATCCGGGCAGCAGCATCAGTGACCGAGCGAAGCTCCGGAGTGATCTCGGACGTACCATGCAGGTCCGAGAGCCGGGTCCGGTTCGCCAGCGGGATCACTGGGACCATCATCATCCCGTGCCGGATATTACCGGCGAGGGTGAACTCACCCTTTTCCCGTATCCAGCTCATCGTGTTGTCCGGGAGGTACAACGTCGCCGCGACGACTTCAGATCCGTCGTCTCCGTACGTAACCCGGATCGCCTGAGTGACTTTGCGCGTACGCTGATCGATGTCCGCGTAGAGGCTCGTCGGGGGTTCTACGCGGATGATCGGTACCGTGGGGTCCACATCCAGATCCACCTTCGGATCAGGTGCGGCCACCGTGACATACGACCGACCGTGTATGAACGCGTCTGTATGGCCCAGCGGGGACTCTACGTCCAGGTCGTTGGCTTGCCACCAATCCCAGAGGGTGTCATCGGCTTTATCGGCCCCGCCGAGCCGGAACCCTTCCAGCTCCAACCGATCTACGATCGAGTTGATATAGACCCGGGGGTAACCGACGTTGGCGAGAAACTCTTCCATCTTCCGCGGTACAGCGACACCTATCGCGTCCGGCCGTCGTTCCGACTCGTAATACGCGGTGTTGTCTTTCAGATCCTGGGTTCGCTGTTCGAACTTCTGGATCATCTCGTCGCGGAGCTTGTTCGGATCGACTTTTGCGGCTTCTGCCATTACAGCACCACCGTCACTCGACCGCTTCGGTTCTTCTTGCTCATCAAGTAGTCCTGTCGAGCGCCAACCGCGAGAACGCCGCACACGCCCAGGTCGATTTTCCGGCTGGAATCCTTGCTGGCTTTGCGGATCGCTATGGCGTCATAGTTAGTCGGGTGCCGGCGCGCGTTCAGTACGTGCTGACGCAGCAGTTTGTTGCCGTCGTGGCAGATATCGTGCTCAAGCACCGCGTCGAGGAACTTCTCGCAGTCCATCGCGAACCGCTTCTGGTTCCCGCGCATATCGAATGCGATCGGGTTAGCGGGGGAGGCGTTGACCTTGATCCGCTTTTTGTAAGCGCGGCCCCACTGGTCCACGTACGCTTCGAATTCCTTGATATCGGCGCGGAACGCGACGACGTCGTAGGTCGCGAATGCTGAATGCACCTTGGCGTCTACGTCTGTGCGGGGGACTTCTTCGCCCGGCCAATCCGCCGGGTTCCAGTGTCCGAGAACGAACAACGCACCATCTTCGATACGGCACGCGACCAGACCGGTATGGTCATTCGACTTCGAACCGTCGAAGCCGAGCGAGATCTTCTCTTTTGGCGCCAGAGGCCGGACCGGAGCGTCTTCTTTCGGACCGATCGCGTCCCACTCGTACGGGGCGATCCAAGAGTCCTCGGAGGCGTTGATCTGGTTCAGGAACTTCCGCCGGGATTCGGTGACCGGGTTACGGGTGTCCAGGACCGATTCCAGGATCGCGTCCAGCGGCAGCCACGTTGAATCGCCACGGGCGATCTCCAGGCCCTCGCGCAGCTTGGCTATCCCTACCTCGTAACCCTCGGGATCTTCTTTCTTCGAGGGGATCTCCGAGACAGGAGTGTCAGCCGGCGCCTCTAGGGCGTCGTAGAGCATCCCGACGTCAACCGACTGGCCGGACTCGACCGCTTGCCACGCGTCGTAGTCGCGTTCGGCAACGGAATCCTCACCAGGGATGTGTGCGTTGCAGATGCTCAGGGTCCGCGACCCTTGGATCTTGGTGACGTTTCCTTCGATGACACCGGCCATCTCGTGGCCTTGGACCGCTTCCAGCCACCACTGGGTCTCGTTGCGGATCACCAGCGTCGGGCGGTTGCCCTCCATCGAATGCGGGGACGAGGTGACGGCTTCAATGCGTCCACCAGCCGCCGAATAGATGAGGGTCTTGTGTATCTCCAGCCCGTATTCTTCCTTGAGCTGGGTCGAAACCATCACGGGGAACAGCGAGAACGTGTTTTTTGTCTGTTCCTGCGAGACGGCTACGATCTGAATCCATGCCGCGTGCCGCGGCTTTCCGACCGGGTTACCGTTCGTATCCCAATGCGAGAAAGCCACTGGCCCGCACAACTCGACCAGCGACATAGCCGCGGCGAGCGGGTCTTTGCCCCAACCCTTCATCCGCCGGAGAATCCCGTTCCGGTATACGAACCGGCCCGAGTGCTCGTCTACGGCGTACCACCAGAGCAGAAACCGAGCCTGCTCCAGCGTGGGCATAAAAGGCTCACCGGCGTTTTCACCGCCGGGCGTCTTGACGTAGGTCGCCAACCAGTTGAGTACGCCCCAACCAAGCGTTTTCTTCGGCAGGTACCAAGATCCATCCAGGTTCTTGCGCCAGGTCGGCCCAACGATGTGTGAATCGGTGGGGAGTAGACCCTCTTCGTCGAGCACTCCCCACCTCCTCTCAATACCGATGGGCTCCTGTCAGGTAGCCGACAAAGTTGCGGGCAGCCCGTATCGGGTCCTGCCACAGCGGGAAATTGCAGACCGCGTCATTCGCGTTGCAGTACGAGGTCACTGGGACCGTGAATCCGGTACGAGGACCGGTGAACGAGACGTCCATAACCGGCACGTAAGTGCCCTGGAGTGCATCCTCAATGCCCCCTGGATGCTTCGGGTCCGAATACAGCACTCCCGAGATCCGATCGGCTAGAGAGCCGTTCTGGAGGTATTCGATGGCGTCACCCGCGGCGCGGGCGCCTTCGGAATAGCCCATGACTACGATCTGGCCTGGGCACGAGCCGGCGTAGCGCTGAACCGCGCTGATCATGTTGTCCCGACCGATCGCGACCGAGACGTTGTACGAGTGAGCCCCAACCGGCCATATCTCAGCCGGGTACCAGACCTTCCGGCGATCCGGAGCGAACGAGACCGCCCATGGATCGCCGTTGCCTCCGAGTGCGAAGCTCGCTACCGGCTCGCAGTACTCCGCGTGCGCTTCCCCCTCAGCGACGAGCGTGAGGCCGGAAGCAGCGAGAACCGTTACCAGTGCTGCTACCAGCCCCCGCTTCACGACTTGGGGGTCTTCTCCAGCAGGGCCAGGATCTTGTCGATCTTGGTCTCAAGCTCAGGAACCTTCTTGGTCAGCGGAAGCAGTTTACCGACAGCCTCAACGAGGGTGTCTCCGCCGAGCTGGTCTTTCCAACCGGGGAAGTTGGCGCCGTCTCGTGTACCTGCGCCGCCAAGCTGATCCAGGATCAGACCAACGTGCTTGTCGATAAACGAGAGTCCAACCATTGCGTCGGTCTTCTCGCCCTTGTGGTTGATGTAGCTACCCATGAGTTCGTCGTCTCCTGCTAGACCAGCCGCGAAATTCTTCGCACGGCGGATAAATTCGTCCCACGGGAAGTTGGGACCTGGGTCGGTGTGTCCACCACCCCACTGCCCGAAATCACGGTGACCGCAGATGCCGGGACGATCCGGTGGGATATCACCACCACCGACGTACTCGATCGGGATACCGCGGGTGATACACCGCCAGGCGGCGACCTCTGCCGCCTGAGTGAGCATCAGGTCTTCGTTCACGCCGTCCGAGTCGTCGGTCTCCAGCCATTTGCCCCGAGACCACCGTACGAAGGTCCCAGCCAGACAGATGTGGTCGGCTCGGGAGTTAGCGTCCGATGCTGACCACGGGTTTTCACCCCACGGGACGACGAGAACGATCTCCTCGTCATCCACCACCGCGTTGTACGACACCTGCGAACTCGGGTTACAGAGGTAATTCGTCAGCGACGCAGCACTGCCGTTTCCTTCTTGGGTGTGGACCGCGACCCAAGACACGTTTCGACCGCCGGAGTGCCGGTTCGGGCTTAGCTGGACACGAGTAGTCGGGTCCTTCATCCGGACTCCAATCAGTGAAAATGGTTTAGAGGGCGCATCTCAATGTCGTTTAAGCCGGGCGCATGCCAACTGGCCCCTTAGCGAGCGGTGCACGTGCTACCCATAACGGGGACCACACCCATCCTTTGCACCTAGTCACCCTGCCGGGAGTCGAACCCGGATAGACGGAGTCACAGACCGTTGCTCTGCCATTGAGCTACAGGGGGTATGCGCCGGGGTGTGTTGACCCGACCCAGCAACCGGGGCGTTCTGTCTGACAAGACTTCCGACTGACCATCGGCATATCAGGACGGGCGGTCAGATACCCGACCCCGATGTGCAACCCCGAACGCGAGGGTCTCGCGGAAAGCTGAGGAATCGAGCCCCCGGGCCTCTCGACCCTCCCTCACGGCTTTCAAGGCCGCTTGCCCCCATGGGCGGAACCTTCCTGAGTGAGAATGGATGGAATCGAACCACCAATGCCTATTCCGGCCACGGGGTTACAGCCCGCTCGCGCTCCAAGCGCTCATTCCCAGGTGCCCTGGCTCAGCAACCGTCCGGATGCCTGTCAGGGCGATAATCAGAGAACCGCGCTCAGCAACAGCTTCAGAAGCGCGTAATCGTCGTACGAAACGACGGTGCAAACGATGCCGAGAAGGCATTCCATGGTTTCCCCTAGGGTTGTGTGATCCTCAACCACCCGGAATCGATCCGGCGGAACGCGGTGGCGCTGGCACCGATCTGTGCCGTCAGCGTCAGAACATCCCCCGCGGCCAGCGTCAACCCGCTCAGGCTGCGGTCGTAGGTAGCGGAACTGTTCGCGGGCAGAACCAGCACGTCAAACGCTTGCCAGGCCGAACCGTTCTTCTGCACGCGCAGAGTCAGGTTCACTGTGCTGAACGTATTCGTATTGGCTGCCACGACAGAGATAGCTACGGTGCCGGTAGTCGTAGACGTTTGGACCACGAGCCCGTTACCGGACAACGACGATCCGGGGTAGCCGGCGGTATCCGCTGCCCAGCCTGTGACAACCTGTTCGGTCGTACCGTTGGCGAGACTGAAGCTCCCGGATTTGTTCATCCCGGACGGTGTGAACGTCCTGAGATCCACCGACGACGTTCCGGACGCGGTTGACTCGGGTATCAAAATCCCGATCAAGGAGACCAACGCCGTAGAGTCGCCCGAACCGCTGGACACTGTGTCGAACCCGAACAGAACCCCCGACGTCCCAGAGGACGCCGATTCCGGGATCAGGAGACCCGAGACCTCAACCAGTGAGGAGCCCTCAGAACTGGAGACAACCTCAATCCCCTTGTCGTCGAATACGTCCGCTGACGACGCCCCGGAGGACGTCGATTCGGTAGTAAGCAACGCGATCGGGAGAAGGTCCAGAGCCGAAGACCCTGTAGCTGTGGATTCGGTCGTCAGCAGCATCGTCCCAGCGACATCGACCGAGGATGTACCAACCGAGCTGGATTCGACCTCTAGCCGCGGCGGGAAGAACGGAATCAGCCCCTTCGGGAGCTGGGTCTCGTTTACCCGAGGCAGTAGGGCCCTGGTCTCAGGGATCTTGGGAAGCGGAGCTACGGATTCTGGAACCCTCGGGAGCCGTGCGATAGACGTGCTCACCCGGGCTCCTTACGTGACGGTGTGCTTCGGGGTGACGCGGAGCTTGCCGGCGGTGACAGTGAACGAGATGTCCGCGGAATCGACCCAGTCACGAACGGTGCCGTCGTTGTTCAGGTACGCGACGTGAGTAACCGTGGTTCCGGAGGGGACGTCGAACTCCAGCTCTGCGGCTGTGATGGTGCCGGCGGAGGCCGAACCCCACGACGGGGTCTTTCGGGCGTAGGAACCACCGGTGACTTCGTTGGCGATGGTGCCCGAGGTTCCCGGGCTTCCGGTGCACAGTGCGATTGAAACGGCTTTGGTGCCGAAGTAGGTCGCCTGATCGTTCCGGGTGGCAGTGATTTGGTATGCCATCGGTGTCCTTACTGGATTCGGCGGACTTCGCCGACGTACCAGCACTGGTCAAGAGTCGGGGTGTCCGGATAAACGACGTAGAGCCGGTAGTGGGCTTTGTCGGGGATCTCGTCGGCGTCCTCGGATTCGACCCGGAACTCGATCGCGTCGGAATCGACTAGGACCGCACTCCATTCGGCTATCGAGGTCAGGGTGTTCTTCTGGCCCTTGGGGTACAGCGCGATATACGCCGTGGTGCCGTCTGGGATCGTCTCGCCGACCGCGGGTCGGTAACGGTGTACGAAGTCCGCCCCAAGCGTCAGGGTCAGTGATTCGCGGATCGGCTCATCGCCCGCCATGGGTTATTCCTTCGGGGAGTAGTGACAGCCGGCCGGGGGAGCTGGTAGCGGAAGCTCGACCCCGGCCGACCTAGCCCGCGGGTCGATACCCACAGGCGTTCCCTCATCCCTGCTGGGCGAGCCTCCGGGCGAACATCTCGGCGACGTCGATGACGTCTCCGGCTGCCTGGTTTCGCTCGACTTCCAGCCGCACGCGACGCCGAGCGCCCTCGCTCAGGAGCAGATCGGTGAACATCGAATTCACCGTGGCGAGCATCTGCCCGTTGGGGCGGGCCGAACGCAGAAGCTTGTCCAGGAAGAACAAAGCCGTCCGGGCGTATTGCCAATCGCTGGGCTCGTAGAACTGGGACTGAGCCGACTGGGATAAGGAGTCGTAAAGGTCTTTGACCAGTGGATGCGGGTTCTTGAACCCGAGATCCGGTACTTCTACCGGTCCGATCGCTTCGATTTTCTCGATCGGGACTTCGTCTTTGTTCCGGCGGATGCGTTCGTCGGATCGTTTCGGGACTGGCCCTCTGGTGCCCACCTGGTTCCCTCCTGGGGTGTGATGACGGGCTCCTGGCCCGTTACAAACTCCCGGGGTGTCGTTCAGTGGGTCGTTTCCTCCGAGAGCGGATTTCCGCTTGCCGGGCGTTGCCCTCGGCGGAGGATTTACGTGCATGGCAGCGTTGGCACGCTGCCTGAAGATTCTCGATGGAGTGGTTATCCCCTCGGCGGATGTGATCCGCCTCCGTAGCGGTGCCCAAGCACCGATTCCAGCGGAGTTGGCAAACGTAGTCGTCCCTCCGGAGCACCTGGCTCCGTCGAGACGCCCAGTCGGCGGGGAGTCGAGACCTTCGGTTGGATGAGGTCCAACCCATTGGACCTCCAGCGGGGTGAGTAAGACGACCGAAGGGAGTCTTACGAACTAATCTCTTATATCTAATAGAGCCCCTTAGGGGGCTCTTTAACTAGTATCTAATAGAGCCTCTTGAAGAGGCTCTTAGTAAGTAATTAGTATCTAGCGTTCGGTCGTCACTTCGTTCCTCCCTCACTTATATATACGAGTCCTCAAACCTCGAATCTGTCCGCTGAGGCCCTAGATGTGACGTAGCTCACTCAATATTCCCCAAATATCCCAGGATGTGAGACGATTCGGGGTCCGGCGAGGGTCGCCGGCTGACTCTGGAGGGGTACGCGTTGGAAGCCGTGTCGATGGAGCATCGGCAGCATGTTCTGATGCTTGCTTTGGCTACCGAGACCGCTCAGGGCGGTCGTGTCGTGGCTCAGGATCAGACCTCTGCGGTAATCGTTCGGGTGGAGCCGATCAACCACGTGCTCCACGCGGTGTTGTCGTTGCTCACGTGTGGTGTGTGGCTCCTGGTGTGGTTCTTCCTGAACGCCCGCCGCAGGGTTCACCGGTATCAGGTGACCGTCGATCAAGTCGGGGCTGTGCGGCATTCTCCCGCTCCCGTAGTCTCTCAGTACCCAGCAGCCTAGAAAGTCGCTCTCCGTGGATTCTAGAGGGTGTTTTGATGGGTTATATGTCAAGTAGGGGATCGAGTGGACCTCAGAACCCGTACAGGACCCCTCAACCGCATAACCCCCCGATCTTCGTAGGCGGGGGAGGGGGATACCCCCCTGGGGGTACCCGCTAGGCTACCCTCCGGTAGCCTACTCGTCGGTAACCTACTCATGCGTCAACCATCCGTTGTGGATCGATCCGGCCTCCAGGCCGGCAACCCAGAGGCGGCCCCTACCTAGCCCGTGTGCCCTGCTCGTGTGCACCTGGCTCACATACCCCTCTGCCTACGCACGTACCCAGTGCCGGCCTACCCCCAGTGCCCTCTGTGCGCGTACCTCTACTCACCCACACCCCAGGCACCCCTAGCCCTGTGTGTGCCCCGTGCGTGGACACCAGGCCACCGCAACAACCGTGCAGCTCAGACCCCGAATCCGAATCCGTACTTGACATACAACGCTACGCCCCGTAGTGTTCTCGGTGTCAGGCAAGCAACACACCGGACACGGAAGCCAGCTAGATCGGCTTCACCGCAGTACTTGACATCTAACGCACCGACGGGTTAGGGTCAGTGGACCCCGAGAGCGCAAGTTCAAGGGCCCGCCAGCCTCACGGCTGGCAGACAACTTCAGAGCGGGACGAGTTCCGGATCGGGAACCCTTAAGCGCATAGGGTGCGAGAGCTAGCAGCAACACTACGATCCTACGGAAACTTGACATATAACGTCCCGCAAGCTAGAGTTGACCTCAGCAATACGGACCGGGCTTAGCGCCCGGACCGACAACTAGATAACCAGGCAGCAAGATTCAGGCGAGTCGCGAAGCAAGTAGCCTCTATGACCCTGATACACATTCCCGGAGACGGGGGCCAGCCTGGAAATACAGGAGCAAGCCAGGATACCTACCGGGTGAGCGCATGACTTGTCTGCGTAACCCTGGGCGACGGAACGGGCTAGGGGTCGCACGAGGAGTCTCTAGCGTAGGCAACGTAACTTGCTCCGCGTGACTTTGATGGTGACTCATGCGAGTCGCCACCCTGGAACAGGATGATCGCCGGCGTATGCCAGTGGTCTGCCTGTTCTTTGGGTGGAAACTTGACATATAACGAGGAGATGATGCAATGAGCGATATGGTTGAGATCCGTTTCACGGGCTGTAACGGCGAATACGAGGGTTCAGAGTTCGTCAGCGTGGCTGAAGCTAATCGCCTGATTCAGGGTTTGGACGAGCAGGGTTACAACCGCACCAGCGGGAGTGGGTCCGTAGTATTCACCAGTGAATACGGGTCGTCTACAGAGTTTCGATTCCCTGTAATGATCACACTGGCTAAGGCTTCGGACCTGGTACAAGCACCCGAGGTAATCGGGTGCCGTGACGAAGATCAAGCCATCACCCAGCTTCGGAACGCTTTGAGCCGGGTTTACGCCGAGTATTGGCGGCTGACGGGTGCACAAGGGTTGGCGCAAGGAATGGTCAAGTCCCTGTATGGAAATGACCTGGAGTCGCTGCAAGTAGCTTTCCGCGAGCTCGGTCGCTGAGCTGAATCGTTGGTCTGGTGCAAGGCGTGAGCCTTGCTCCGGGCGATCTATTCAGACAAGAAAAGGAGTCATGATGCGACGTATAGGTATCAGTCTGTTGATCGCCCTGGCCGCGATCACCCCGGCTACCGCCTACGCGACCCAAGAATGGCGTTTCGAGGCACCGAAGACGACGTGCTACGAAGACGATCCGTGCTGGCGTGTGTGGATGGGTAACGGTCAAGCCGGACCCGAGGCACCGCTGTATATGCACCTGCCGGAGGGGGAAGCGTTCGATCGTCTCGCCCCGCTGTTCGGGTACGTCCAGGACTGAGCGAGTAGCTTGCCCGGGACAGAGTCCTAGACTCTGTCCGAGGGTTGGACACTCGACAACAGGAGACAACACATGACTGTAACGAACAGTTACGACGTAACCACAATTGATGGAGTGGTGGACCAAGTAATAGCCCGTAACGAGGATGAAGCTATCGCGCTCTGGCGTGATCGCTGGGACGAAGCGGACGGCCCGATGCCAGAGATCTTCTTGGTAAAGCAGTCCAGCAGGTAGGTTTCAGTCGTTGCATTAGGCATCGGCTAACGCGAATCAGCAAAGCTGTTCGCTCCGAGCGGTCTACCGACCGCGTTGGTTGGTGCCTTTTGTTGTCTCTGAAACTTGACATATAACCATGGAGGGATCATGAGTAAGCACGAGCTGACCATGGATCAGCTGGAAGGTCTCCGGCGGAAGATCGCTACGCCGGTGTATTACCTGTGTCACGAATGCGCGTGTGACGTCATCAACGCAGATGCGTCCGGGCGAGATTTCTACGACTTGGAGCCCGAGGAACACGCCTCGCGTGACGCCGCGATCGAAGCCATGGGCATCGTCGTCTGTGTAGATACCCGGCACGTTGGAGTTTTCGATTGCTTCGTGTGCGACACCCACGCTTACTGCGACGCTAACGTTTTCGAGGCGGTAGAGGCATGAAAGTCTGTGCGCATATCACATACGGCCCGTTCAACAACGGACACGAGCGTTTCGGCTCGGTATCTGAAGCGTTGGCGTACTTCCGTGACGTTGCCGGCGAAGACTTCGGCACGGGTACGGAAGGCCATTACGAAGACGGGTACTGGGTCGCAGCGCAAGGGATGATGCTGTACCCGGGGTGCGATGACTGCACGGGAGATATGAATTTCCACGATTACCCGATGAGTGCGTTCGAAGTAGGTCCACGCGGAGGTATCCGGAAGGTTTACGTGTGATGAGCCAAGAAGATCTGGCCTGGGTGCGGGAACACATGGCAGAGAACCCGTTCGAACCCATGGTGGCACTGGTCGGTACTCGGATGTACGACCACGGGGTTGCCGCAATCGTATGGCTGAGGCATTACCCGGATACGTCGGCAGAGACCGAATTCGGCGTTGATCGACTGATTCCCCTGGTGTGAATGACGGAGGTAAGACATGAACCAGGTAGAAGCTATTTTCGGCATGGTGCGGGCGGTATTCCCGGGCGAAGGTTTGGAGCGTCCGAGCGAGGAAGAATGGTCGCGGGCTGAAGCTATCGTAGGTCATCCGCTGGAACGGTTTTGGCCGAAGGAATCAAGGATTGTTTGGGCGGCACCTTCGTGGCGTAACCGTGCGTTTATGCGTACTCGGGTGAAACGGCATCTAGTGAAGAACCTCTGAGTAATCCGCTGTTGGGGCTGGTGCCCGGACGTGAGTCCGGACGCCGGCCGGAGCAACCGATTCCGAGAAAGGCAAGAGATGAGTACAACCAACGTATACACAAACGGGTACGACTCGGCAGAGGTTTCGGTCGATACCTACAGCGAGGCGCCGGGGGAGGTCTACGTAACGCTTTCGGACGGATCGAAAACCGTAACAGGCGTGTTCCCCATCAGCGAATTCGCACGGATGATCACCAAGTTCACAGGGGTAAAGGCATGAGCGGCGAGCACATGCTCATCCGGTCGGACCCGGAACTGCCCGGGTTCGGCATCGTCGAACCACGGACCTACGACACGATCGGTCGTGTGTGGTGGGAGGATCACAAGCTTCGAGTGATCTTGTTCGGATCGGTCGGCTCAATCGACATCGAGGGTCCGCACAAGCTCCAGAACGCGCACCACTGGTTGTGGGACCGGGGTCGGGAACTCAGCAACGACCACGGGTTCATCCTGTCCGGGTACATCATCGCGTGTGAGCAGCAGGAGCCGAAGCCGTGCCGCACGTGCCAAGCGCCCGTAGGAAGTCACTACGCCACGTGCCCGGATGGGTACAGGTCCCCGATTCTCGACACCACCCGGCGGTGAAGGCATGAGTCAGTTCCCGAACGGGTTCAGTCTCGGTGACCACCTGGACGAGCGTATAGAGGGCGCTGAGTACTGGGAGGGTCGTCTCGAACGCCAAGAGGACTGGGAGATTTGGACCCAAGACGCTGCCGCGTTCCAGTGGGCTAGCCGAGGGTACGGGGTTGAGCGGATGGACGCCCGGTTGTGGCGGCGATGGACGGGGAAGAAGCAATGACACCCTATGAGATCCTGCGTGCGGCGGACTTGTCTGGTATCAGCCTCCGGACCGAAGACATCATCGAGCATGATGGAGAACTGACCATCGACGGTATGCCGGCCGAGGAATGGCTCGCAGCCATGACCATGGACTGAGGTGTGATGCCGATACCAACGCCGAAAACGGCAGCGGAGGCACGAAACCTCCGCAAGGTCGCTGTTCAAGTGAACATCGCGGCAGACCACTTCGAGAGGTACGGGGATAATCCGTATATCGTGCGTGATCTTCGCGACCTCTACCACAGCCTGTGGGACGCGGGTTCCATCAACGGATGGGGGCCGATCGGGGACGCAGCGTACTGAGTAACAGCCCTGGCGCTTCGGGCGTACGACCGTCGTAGGTCACCAGGGCACGACAAGGTTTCGTCGATACCAAGGGGAAGACATGATCGAACACAGATCCGAACAGGACGTCAGTGGGACGCTGTACCGGGCGTATACGTACACCGTGCAGGACCGCAAAGTTGTCGGTACACCAGTGCCCTTCGAGGGGACCACCGAACACTGCTGGTCACTGTCGAGGATCTCGGAGGCGTTCGCTGATGTACCAGCCGGGACCAGGATCTACCTGCAACCGGTGCTCACCGAGGCGAACTACGGGGAACACGGTGGACCCGTCTGGGGTGTGACCCCGATCGGCGGAAAGAACCGTTTCAGCCCCACCCGCGACGCGGGGTAACCGCACGACACAACCACACACGAAGGCCCGGGTACGCGGACGCTAGTCCGCTCGGGCGAACGCCTCTGGCGATTCGCCGACACCACCCGGGCTTTTTCTATGCACGCAGCCGGAAGGCTGCTCAGAGCGAACGCCTCCGGCGATTCGCGTACCAAGGAGGCATCATGACGGAGGTTTCATTGCTGGAGGAGACGACCGAGTTCATCAAGTCCCGGAACGGGACTGTGTTCGGCGCCTTGGTACAGCAGTACTCGAACGGTGTGACGTACATCAGTACGGCGCTCAAGCCGGGGTTCCCCTCGGCGCATCGGGATCACGCCCGAGGCATCGGTCTGAAAACCAAGGTGTTCGGTGATTTCAAGATGACGAACGCTCAAGGTATCCGGGTCGTGTTGTCCGGCTGGTCGACCGAGGCAGTCCAGTGAAGGTATGGAACGTCGTGTTGTTCGTGCACGCGTTGATCGTGCTGGCCGGCGCGGCGTTCGCGCTCGTGTTCAAGATGACGTTGGTCCTGCTCGCAGCGTGTTCAGGATCACCCCGGCTGGTGCAACGCGCGTGGAGGCTTCGTGTAATAGACGAGGTGCATCGTGCGATGGAGGTTTAACCGGTTCAACCGCAGAACCTCGGACGCATACGAGGTCGTGGTCAAGGTGGGTGACACCTACACCAAGACGCTGAGGGCTGAGTCGTTTGATGATGCGGCACAACGGGTTACCCGCCAGTTAGGTTGCAGCATCCGGTGTGTCACCTCGGTTCGAAGGGTTGCCTAACTATCGCTGAAGTGCAAAGTCGCAGGTCAGAGTGGGTAGCCAATCGTAAACGATCTTTTACCGGAATGTTATCCTTCTTTTTGCTAACAACCGGTTGGTTACCTGAGATTATATGTGCACCAGACCACAAGGTACGAAGTCACACTATAGCTTCACCCACGGGAGGGCACTTGACACACAACGTACGGGCGCTTAGGTTCGTCGCGTCCCAAAAATCGAATACAGGTCGGGAGAGACCAAGCCATGGGCAGAAAACCGAAGGTTACATACTCAGAGGTCGTAGCCCTTAGTCGACAGGGGTACAACCAGTCTGAGATTGCTGAGATGAAAGGGGTTTCACGCCAGTACATTTCAGAACTGAAATTCAAATACGGGGGTGACTATTCCGAGCGCGACAAAGTCCTCCGGGAACATTTCCCGTTCGAGGTACCAGTACCGATGACGTATTGCTCTCCGTACCAGCGATTACGCGACCACGGAGAGTATTTCGCCACAAACGGTGAAGGTATGGAAGAGTACAAGCTCCAAAGGCTTCGCTGGTTTTATTCAAGCCTTCGGGACAAAGTTGTAGAGTTCGACCCGAGTATCCCCGCTGACCCTGGCGTTTGCAACAAGGGTGGATGGGCGTACCGGGAGCGGTTGCCTTCGGATGGCAGACTGCTGATCCGCGTAAACGAATTCACGAATCTTACCGATGAGGGAAAGATCATATGGAGGTTCCCCAAGAAGGAGCCCTGAAAGGCAGTCAAGGTGACTGGTATAGCCGCGGCCGTACAAGAGAGTTGCTACCAATATTGCAGCCCGTGCATGCTTTACGTGACAACGGCGTCACTCCTGAAAGGTTTGCATGTTCTCGTTTATCGCTCGATCCATGTCGAGGACGATGACGACTTGTACCGATCGGTGGTTGACCTGGTGGGTGGAGCAGTTCCGTTGATACGCGCGATTATTCCGGACAAACGGATGATGGGCGGTGCCGGCGAACTCTCCACCTATTTTTTGGATGCGGAGGAGGGGCCTGAAGCTGTGGAGGCAGCATGATCGATACACGGCGACACCTGAGTGTGTCGCAGTACAACCAATACAAACGATGCCCGTACTCGTACAAACTGTCTCGCATCGATAAGGTATGGCAACGCCCTGCGGCCTGGTTGGCGCAGGGCTCGGCTGTGCATAAGGCAGTGGAAGAAACCGAGCTTCATGACCTACCACTCGAAGCCGCGGAAGACGTGTTCCGCGAGTCGTACTCGGACGAGGTCGGCAAGTACACCGAGGCCACGCCGAACTTCAACTACTGGTCGCGGTCTGGACCCTACGCCGGCGAAGCGGACATCGAGCGCCGGTACGGGCTCGGTCTCGAACAGGTCGGGAGGTATTTCAGCTGGCGCGAGAAGCACCCTGAAGACGTGATCTGGATCGCTGAGGATGGAACCCCAGGGATCGAGATCGGGTTCGATATCGATCTGGACGGAGTCCGTATCCGAGGGTTCATCGACCAGGTTCTGAAAGGTACGGCCGAGAACGAAGCCATCCCCCGAGACATCAAGTCCGGCAACAAGCCGGGCGACGAGTTCCAGCTAGCCACCTACGGCGCCGCACTGCGGAAGCAGTGGGGGGTAGAGGTTTCCCGCGGTGATTACTGGATGGGTCGGACCGGCAAGCCAACGCTTCAGTACGACCTCACGGAGTGGCCCACCGAACGGGTCGCCGAGGAGTTTCACACGCTCGCACAGGCTCTCGACGATGCAGACTTCGAACCGGACCCGGAGCCTAGTCGCTGCCGGTTCTGTGACGTTTCATATCATTGTGCCTTTCGAGCTGGGTGAAACATGACATATAACGTGAGACGAAAGAACATATGTCGGGTCGAGGGTTGTCAGCGTACGAACTACGGGACCATATGTTCAATGCACCGTGAGCGGCTTCGCGCTACCGGGTCCGTGGGTACGGTCGAAGCTCGGCATGAGCTTCCGGCCAATCACTATCGATCGGCGCACGCACGTGTGGAGCGTCGCCGCGGGAAGGCATCACAGTTCCCCTGCGTGGACTGCGACCAACCCGCCCGTGAGTGGTCATACCGGGGTGGGGCGGACAATGAGCAGTATGAGTACCTGAACGCCAACACGCCCTGGCGTGAGGGTGAGATCGCGTTCTCATCCAACCCAGATGATTACGACCCGCGGTGCAAGCCGTGTCACATCAAGTACGACCAGCGTCAAGCATCATGACCAATACTTGACATATAACGATGAATGGAGGAGGCATGACTCCGACTGTTTATGCGGTGAAGCTACGAACCTTCGGTGGTGAGGCTCTGGAAGCTATAGCCATCGTCGAAGACGACGGGTCGCTGACGATAGTCACTGACGATAACCCCGGTTTCTGGAGCGCGCATGTAACCGGCGCGTACTCGCACTTCCAACGCACATCCGACATGGGTATTGAGCATCACTACACCGACTCCATGGGTCGGAAGCGGGTTATGACCAGCTGGTATAGGAGATGAGTATGAATCCCAGAGCTATCCGGAATTACTGGGAGGCGACGCTCGACTGTGGATGCCGGGTCTCGCTGGACTGCGAACACTCATACGGAGAAGATCTCGTGGCCGGTGGCCGAGTTATCTCAGCGTGCTCTAGCCATGGGTTCGGGAGTCGAGTCATGGAGTTCATCGACCGGGAGAAGGAATGAGTTATCTACCTCTGACAGTGACGATTAAGCCGACCACACAAGAGGAATGGACTATGGCGCTTCGTCACGCGCGTGTCGGCACGGTCGTATCCGATCGTGACGGAGACATATGGCGGAAGCGGTACACGCACATCGAAGGCGGGAACAGCTGGAAACGCGATAACGGCGGTTGGGCGACGGCGGCCGAGGTGGCGGTGTACGCGCCATTGTTCGAGTACAAGGGGGATTGATGAACGGGTTCATGGAAGACGGGATGGACCCGATCCTTGATGCTCCGGATCACTCGGGCACCGGGCCGGACCCGGACGACCCGATCCTCCGCTCGGACATCTGCGCTTACGAGGTCCATGGGGTTATCCGGATGATCCGCGCCGGCTGGCCCGGCCAGGTCGTGATCAAAGACCTTGGTATGTCCCGGTCGGATCTGGAGCAGGTACTCGACCTGTGCTATCGCGAGGAGCAACTCGCTATCCAGCAGAAGCGGCCGATCTGGGCCGCGATGATTCGGAAGGAGCAGGTGTAGTGCCTGAATATTCTGTCAACTTTACGCAAACCGCAGGCACAACCGTTCAAGTCGAAGCCGAAACGCCCGATGAGGCTATCGAGTTCGCGTACGAAGAGGTTCCGTACGGGCTGTGCCACCAGTGCACTGGTTCGCGCGGTCGACCGGGGGTTGAACTCGATGGAGACTGGGAGCCGCACTCGGTGTACGACACAGACTACAACCTGGTCTGGGCCGAGAAGGAGGTGTGACACGTATACGCCGCTTCAGAGTATCCATATCCGCGGCCAGGCCGGCGAGCCGTTACCCACGGTCTGGCAAGCGCTGGAACAGAAACAGATCCGGTTCCTGCGTGGGCAGCTCTGCCTAGTCTGCGCCGGCCCGGGTACCGGTAAATCCGCGGTGATCCTGACCTACGCGATGCGGTCGAAGGTTCCGACGCTGTACTTCTCGGCTGACTCGGATTCGTACACACAAGCGCATCGGATGCTCTCGATAGCCAAAGGCATCCCGCTGCATGAGTCTGCGGAGATCGTTCGTTCCGGGGACCTGGGAGCGTACACCGACGTGTACACACAGATCCCGATCCGGTTCAATTACATCTCTTCACCCGGGCTCGGAGATATCGAGCGTCTGATCGAGGCATACGACGCCGTGTACGGGGTGTACCCGGAGCTGATCGTTATCGACAACGTCACCAACATCGTTGGTGCCGGTGGAGACGACGACAAGTCGGCCGCGGCTCAGGATGCGTTGATGGACTACTGCCACGACATGTCCCGAGGGACTTCAGCGTCGGTGGTGGCTCTGCATCATGTGACCGGTACCTACAACGACGGGAACAAACCGATCCCGTTGTCCGGGGTGAAGAACCAGATCACTCGCGTCCCAGAGCTGGTGCTCTCGATGTACCGGGACCGGGCCGAGTTCGGTCCCGACACGCTGCACGTCGCCGCGGTAAAGAACCGGTTCGGCAAGCCGGACCCGTCCGGGATGGACACCGCGGAACTCGAATGGATCGGTGAAACCATGCAGATCCGGGATTTCGCTTACGCGTGAAACTTGACATATAACGAGGAGATATGGAGCCAGGAGAGTACTGCGACGACTGTCGCGAATACGTCATGTTCGACGGCGAATGCTGGTGCAACCAGGAGGAAGAATGAGTGTAGATCTACTGCATTACCTCGGTTTCGACCGGACCGAGATTGAAGTGATTAAAGCCGCTGCGGATGCGGAAGGAGAATCGGTTGACGGGTTCGCTTTCGAAGCGATGATCGAGCGGGCTTCCCGGATTACGGGGGAGCCGCTGTGACCGAGTTTCGTCGCTGGCTGGCCGGAGTCTTCGGGGCTCTGGCTGACCGGTTGTACCCGCCGTATCCGCTGAGGGTTCGTACCGGGAACATCGTCATCAGGGTTGACGGTCCACCGGACCTCGCGAAGGTCCGGCAGGTCAACAAGCTCCTGGAGCTGCGATGACCGAAGAAGAATTCGTGACTCGATACGCGACGGTTAGCGCCGAACTCGCTACGGCGTACCAGGATCGGGACGCGGTTCTGGAGCGGGTCGAGGATGCAGAGGGGTCTTACCGGGCGCTTCAGTGGGAATGGGTCAAGTCCCGTCCAGGTATGCCATACCCCCACCCACCGCGGTGACCCGGCCGGCGAAGCCGTGCATCGACTGTGTAGCCGAAGGCATCAAGACCCGGAGGCCGATAGCGACAACCAAAGCCGGGCGCCCGGTTCCCGGGCCTCGGTGCGCTACGCATCATCGGGCGCGTCGGAACAAGCGGCGTAACTACTCACACGAGAAACACATCGGCGAAACCTACGGAATCACCGCCGCAGAGTACGCGGCGATCTACGAAGCCCAAGGTGGTAAATGCGCTATCTGTCGCAGAGCCACAGGCGTCCGTAAACGCCTCTCGGTGGACCACTGTCATGCGACGGGCAGGGTTCGTGGACTTTGTTGTGGGTCGTGCAATCGAGACGTCCTAGGGCATCTCAGGGACGACGTAGAAGCGCTTCAACGCGCTATCGATTATCTGAAATTCCCACCCGCTTTCCTGGTTATCGGTGAGCGGGTCGTACCTAATCACTCGGAGGGCGAATGACCCAGAAAAAGAAACACCCGAAGCCGCGGAAGAACATCCGGAACACCGAGCGCCCGAACGGCAAGGCATGGAAGAAGGGAACCAAATGACCCCCGAAGAGTTCGGTCTCGAACCGGGCCGGTACGTCGATGTCTGGACAATCGGCGGAACCCGGTTCGAATGCGTGAAAGTGGAAGACCTGGACCGCGGATCATCCGTCCGTTTCTCGGACGAGGGTTATCCCCTGATCATCAAGACATCCGCGATTGTCGCGGTTTCGTACGTCTACTAAGGAGAAGCCGTGACTAACGCATACCTCCGAGATACTCGGGAGAGTAGCTGGTTCTGTTCGATCGGTGAACTCGGAAGCCCTCTTAAAGAGGGCACAATGGGGTTCCGGTTGATCATGGATGCACAAAAAGAGGAGACACTCGGACTCCTCTACGCAACCCTTCATCAGGGTTTTAACCGTGCGGGCTTTTACCGGATCGACTCGTTCGAAATCCGCAAATGCGAATGCGGAGACAAATTCATGAAGGTTACGTGGAAGGAAATGGTCTGAGAATGGCTGAGAACACAACCAGTATCACGGTCAAGGTCGATATCGACCTCGGAGGCTTCAAAGACAAGATCCAGGAAGCGGTTCACGAAGCGTTGACGACTGCGCTTCAGTTGCTGGCGATCCAGCCGGCGGATATCACAGTGTCTCCGATCGTGGAGGCTGAGACCCTGGCGGTAGGTGATCGGGTGAAGGTCATCGGGAACCTGCGGTACGCGGACTCTCCGGCTGATATGGACACCCTCAACTGGTGGTTCGCGCGTGGGGACACCGGCAGAATCGACCATATTCGTGAGGGCGGTGACGCTATGGTCATCTTCGACAAAAACCAGGAGTTCCCGGGCATCATTGCCCTGACCTCGCTCGGGCGCATCACCGCGGAGCCGGCCGCTCGGATTGACTCCCTCGCAGACGCGGACCGTACCCGGAAGTACACCGACCGGGTTGGCGATACCTGGCGGTACGGGCACAGCGACGGGTCCACAGGTTGGTACTGGACGGACTCTGATGAGATCACCGGATACGGCCGAGAAAGCGACGAGGCCGACTACTGGGGTCCGTTCGAGCTGGTGGCGGAATGATCGACTACGACGAGCTTGACGAGCGTATCCGCAAGATCGTTCGCGAGGAGCTGCGGGGCACGGTCTCCGGATCGGTTGTTAGTTCTTTGCTGGACGCGGATACGACTCAGGTGTATCGGGACCGGAGCGGAGATGTGTGGTCGTACCGAGGTGACTCGTGGGGATGGGTTAGCCCGGAGTCGTATACCGGGGTTTGGCACCAGGTGAGTTACACCCGGGATGGCTGGGACTCCGAGGGGCCTTTCCAGGTGGTTCAGCAGTGACTGAAGACGACCTCTACGACCTCGCGTACGGACCGGTCAACCCTCGGGGGCTGGAATGGATCAAGAACCCCTGATCGTCTCGGTTATCCACCGGTTCCATCCGGATTGGAAGCCGCCCAGGGACAACCACCGCGACTGGATCGCGTGTCTGTGCCCGTTCCATGGTGAACGGAACTCGTCTGCGTCGGTGTCGTACACGCTGAACGGGTTCAAGTGCCACGGCTGCGGCTACAAAGCCGACGCCATCGCGATTCTGATGAAGGAAGGAGGAATGACGTTTGCAGAGGCTCAGCGAATCGCGGAGACAGGAGCTGTGGGAAGCGGCGGGGCGGTACGCCCGGAGCCTGCCAGGAAGCCCAGCCGCCGAGTATTTGGACAGTCGGGGTCTACCACCAGCGGAGGTGGTCAGGTTCGGCCTGGGGTTCGTGGAAGATCCACTCCCTGGTCATGAACTCTTCCGTGGATGGCTCGCGATTCCGTATCTGAGACCACCACCGACCGGGGGTACACCACGGTCTGCGGTGTCGATCCGGTTCAGGTGCATCCAGGATCACGAACACCGAGGCCACGGTAAGTACCTGTTCGAGAACGGCGATACGCCGAGGATGTACAACACTCCGTCGCTGCTGGTTCCGTCAGCGTTCGTCGGCATCACCGAGGGTGAACTCGACGCGGTCACCGCGGAACTCTGCGGTATCCCGACCGTAGGAATCCCCGGAACCAAGAACTGGAAGCCGGCGTACCGAGAAGCGTTTCTCGGGTACCGGGAAGTGTTCGTGTTCGCGGACGGAGACGAACCCGGGCTCGGGTTCGCTACTGAGGTAGTCGGCTCGCTGAGTAACGCCAAGCTGATTCCGATGCCGTCCGGGCTCGATGTCAATTCGTTTGTGCAGCAGGAGGGCCGTGAAGCCCTCCGAGAGAAGGTGGGACTTTGATCTGTATCTACACCCAGCCGTCGTGTGGCCCATGCGGTCAGGTGAAGCGGCTGTTCGAAGACTCGTGGCTGGTTGAGCGAGTCGATTACGAGATCATCGACGTCTCAGAGAATCATGAGGCAGCCGAGTTCGTGAAAGACCAGCTTGGGTTCCGTTCGGTTCCGGTGGTCTACGCACCGGACTATGACCTGGTGATCCACGAGTTCCGTGAAGGTCTCCTGCTCCAGCTCATCAACGATGTGGAGCTGGACAAGTCTCTCGACGAGTTCGCCGCGGAAACCGATGATGGATACTGGCTACACTAAAACTTGACATATAACGCGAATCGAGGGAATATGAGTGTAGGGGAGAGTGTGTGAGCACCTGTTTCCCGTGTATGGACGGGAACCATTTCAAGTGCCAACGGCCTGTTGATGACGACTGCGTCTGTTGGTACAGGCATTCCGACAATCTCAATAGAACTATCCTGGCAGAACGAGGACCCCGAGTGACAGAAGAAACGCGGGTGGTTTCGTCCACCGGTGGTGAGAAGGGTCAGAAGCTCGCCCGGTACGGCCTGATCCCGGCCGGCGCTCTGCGTCGGGTCGCGGAGCTGTACGGCAAAGGCGCCCAGAAGTACTCGGATCACAACTGGCGCCGCGGGTACGACTGGTCGTTGTCGTTCGACGCGATGCTGCGCCACGCATGGGCGTTCTGGGACGGAGAGGACTTCGACGAAGATCCTCAGATTCCTCTGGGCGAAGACGGCGAGCGTTCGCCGCATCTGGCGGCGGTTGTGTTTCATGCTCTGGCGCTGCTGACGTTCATGGAGGAGCACCCTGAGTTCGATGATCGACGCACCGCGGACGAAGCGGAGAAGCGTCGGAAGTATGACCTGATCCTCGGCTCGGAGTCCAAGAAGGCCCGTGAACCGCGGGTCTGGGATCGGATTCAGAACGTACCTGACCGGGTTGTCGCAGAGGGGGAGCAGGCACCTAATAGCCGGTTCAGGCAACGCAACGGGGTTGTACAGCTCTGGATGGGTTCTTGGTGGGAAGACGCCATGAACGGCGGCGACTGGATCAACGACTACGCACCATTCACCGAAGTAATCGAGGAGAGCGAATGACAATCACTGATCAAACACTCGTGGCTGAGGTTCGCCGGCTGGCTGCCGAGAACCCGAATTTTGTGTATCAGAAGCCGGAGGGTTCGATCTTCTGTGTCTACGTAGAGCAGGACTCGGACGGGAACAAGGTTGGTTCCTGCATCCTGGGACAGGCGATGATCAACCTTGGCGTACCCGCTGAGAAGCTGGTCGGTTCCGGAGGGTTCGCCGGGCTCGCCTTGGATCTGCTCGATATGGAGATCTCGGAAAAGGTTCGGTGGTGGGCCGTCGCGGTCCAGGGTAAACAGGACAAAGAGATTCCTTGGGGACGCGCGGTAGAGATCGCGGACGAAGAAGAACCGTTGGTGGCCGCTTGAGTAGGCGCGTGGTCGTCGTCTCGGATACCCAGATCCCTTACGACGACCGGAAAGCGCTGAAGGCTGTAGTCAAGTTCATCGGGGACTACAAGCCGGACGAGGTTATCCATATCGGTGACCTGATGGACTACCCGACTCCGTCCCGGTGGAACAAGGGCACCGCGGACGAGTTCTCCCGAGAGGTCAAATCCGATGGCGAACAAGCGAAGCGCCGGTTCCTGGGTCCGCTCCGCGAGGTGTACGACGGTCCGATCGGAGTCCACGAAGGTAACCACGACCTCCGGCCGCGGGAGTACCTGACCAAGTACGCCCCGGCTCTGGCTGAGTTCTCGGACTCGCTCCATTTCGAGAAGCTTCTCGACTTCGACGGGTTCGGTATCGAGCTGCTCCCGGAGTTCTACGACGTGGCGCCAGGCTGGATCACGACCCACGGCCACCGCGGCGGTATCGGCCTCTCGCGGATCGCGGGGAACACCGCGCTCAACGCGGCGAAGAAGATGCTGAAGTCCGTGGTCATGGGGCATACCCACCGGCTCGGTATCGGGTCTCAGACCTACGGCGTAGCCGGCGATAAGAAGAACGAGGTCATCGTCACTGGGATGGAGGTGGGAAACCTGATGAATATGAAGCTGGCGACGTACCTCAAAGGCGGTACGGCGAACTGGCAGCAAGGTTTCGGGATGCTCTCGATCGATGGGCAGCACGTCAAACCGGAGATCGTCCCGATCACGAGGGGGCGTTTCTCGGTTGACGGCCGGGTTTGGGAGGTCTGAAACTTGACATATAACGCTATCGGCGAGTCGATCACACGAGCCGCGGGATCGGTGGTTCTTCAGTGGCCGGATGTCATCTCCCAAGACGACCTGGAATCCGAGCTGTGGACCTGGGTTCTGGCTCGGGCCTCGGTCAAGGACAAGTTGTCCGAGTCCGATTCCCGGGAGCGGCACAAGCTCCTGGTCCGGCACGGGCACATCCTCGCTTCTGAGGCTCGTGAGAAGAACCTCCGGTTCGCCGCAGAGTTCGAGTACTCGATCGATGACGCTCGGGCGGTTCTCACCGGCGTCGACCGCCGGCACGAGTCGCTGGATGACCTGACAGAGGCGATGGATCTGCTCCGGGGGAAGAACCTGGCTCAGGCGGACAAGATCGCCAAGAAGTACGGATACGGCGAGCCAATGGGCTCGGACGCTGAGCGGAAGATGCTCCGGCGTGCGGAGGAGTCGTTGACGACTCTGATGAACCAGATCGCCCGGGAGAAGCTCTCCCGATTCTCGGAGACCCCTGGAAAGACCCTCGGCGGTGGGCCGGGGTCTCGGCAAGCGGTTTCGAATCAAGCGGCTCAGATGAGCCTTAATCGACAGGACGCTAAGTGAACAACATCATGGATTCGACTTTCAACGGCATGGGCGCGAGCGAGTATTACCGGTCGCTCGTGTTCCCGGAGCTGTTTCCGGGACAGCCGAAACCGCGGCTGGAGCACTGGTCCGACGAGGACAAAGAGGCCTATTGCGGGATCTACGGGGGTAACTGATGTTCGAGAAGATCAATCGTGGTGGATACGTGAAATGGACTCTGTTCTTCACGTTTCTGGCGCTGAAGCTGTTCGGGGAAATTGACTGGTCTTGGTGGTGGATCACCGCCCCGCTGTGGGGTGATCTGGTTCTCGCGATCTTCTTCTACGGCCTCGCCGGACTGATCAATCACTTGACGGGGGATAAATGACTGAAATCGAGCAGTTGAAACAGCTCCTCAAAGAGGACTGGCGGGAGGTCACCTGGGGCGCCAATGCCGGGTTCGTGACAGTCGCGGAGGTCGACGGCGACGAAGGCCGCTGGTACCGGCATGTCGAGGTGATCACCCGCGGCCCGTCCGGCCAGCACTATCGATGGGAGTACGAGCAGGGTCTGACCGAGTATCAGGACTCCACCGGACCGGGCGAATACGGAGACCCCAATGTCACGCCGGTCCGCAAGGTCACTCGGATGGTCGAGGAAACCGTGTGGGAGGTCGAGTGACAGAGGTCAACTTTGGCCCCACAGGCAAGCTGGTCTTCGAACGCACGTATAGCCGAGTGAAGCCGGATGGCTCTCGCGAAACCTGGCCGGAAACAGTCGAACGAGTCGTAGACGGAAACTTGGCTCTCGTCGATTCTCGGTACCAGCTCCCGGGCGAGCGTGAAGCGCTCATCCACCGGATGACGTTGTTCGAAATCCTCCCCGCCGGCCGTCATCTCTGGGCCTGTGGTGTCAAAGGCGCCCAGCACCTGATGAACTGCTGGGTCTCCGGTTGGGATGGTGATATCTGGGACCACTTCGAGTTCACGTTTATGCGGCTGATGGAAGGCGGGGGAGTAGGCGCCAATTACTCCAACCGATTCCTCCAGGGCTTCCCACAGATTCAGCATTTTCTCAAGGTTGAAATCGTTTGTGATCCAGGTCACCAGGACTATCAAGCGATGGAAGATGCCGGAGTGCTTTCCCACAAATACACATCGGAGTGGGATGGCGCTTTTGCCATTGAGGATTCCCGAGAAGGCTGGGCCGCAGCACTAGTGGATCTGATCCAGACGTACTACCGACCGGAGGTTAAGAACTTCCATCGGGTATACGACGTGAGTCGGGTTCGTCCGGCCGGATCGAGATTGAAGACGTTCGGCGGTACGGCTTCCGGACCTCTGCCCCTGGCTCGGATGCTGCACTATGTCAATGATGTCCTTGATGCCGCTCGTCTGAACAAGGGTTCGAAGCTCAACGGACTCGATGCCATGGAGATCGACCACGCTATTGCCCAGTGCGTGGTAGCCGGTGGTGTCCGGCGCTCTGCGCGTATGGCGATGATGCACTGGGATGACGATCAGATCTTCGACTTCATCAACATCAAGCAGTCGAGCGGATCGCACTGGACCACGAACATCTCCGTGGAAGTGGATGAAGAGTTCTGGAGCGAGGTTGAACAGCGCGGAGGCCACGCCACCGCGGTTCTGAAAGCAATCTCAGTGGGCATGGTTCGGAACGGCGAGCCGGGATTCTGGGACTCGTCGTTGTCGAATGTCGGAGAACCGAACAGGGTTGATTGTACCAACCCTTGTTCCGAGATAACCCTCGAACAATGGGAACCGTGCAACCTGGGGCACGTCAACCTGGCTGCGTTCGTGAACTCGGAAGGCGAGACCGACTGGGACGGGATCACTCAGGCGCACCGGCTGATGACCAGGTTCCTGATCCGGGCTACGTTCGCCGGGGTCTCTGATCCGAAGTCACGGGAAGTGCTCGACCGAAACCGCCGGATCGGCGTAGGGCATCTCGGAGTAGCGAGTTACCTCGCGCTTCAGGGGATTCGGTACTCGGAGGCTATCGATGGGGACCTTCCTATCGACCTGGACATCTGGAAAAGCGAAGTTCAGTATGCGGCTGCTGGCTATTGTCACCAGCTCCGTATCCCGGTGCCGGTGAAGATGACTACGGTTGCACCAACCGGGACTATCGCCAAGATGCCCGGGGTGAGTGAGGGGATTCACCCGATCTTCGCTCCGTACTTCATCCGCCGGATTAGGTTCTCTACAGTCGATCCGGACCAGGTCAAAACCCTGGAGCAGTTCCGGGCGGATGGGTACCACGTAGAGGATTCTCTCACTGAGGCGAATACTTCGGTCGTGTCCATCGCCACCAAAGACACTCTGCTCCAGCAAGTGTCGGATATCTACGGTCCAGAGTCCGCGGAGCGGATCGTCCAGGGCGCCGGAGATCTGAGTCTTCGGACTCAGCTCGGGTTCCAGGCGATGTATCAGGAGCGCTGGGCGGATAACGCGGTGTCCTACACCGTGAATATCCATCCGGATGAATACACCCCAGAGGAAGTAGCCGAGGCTCTGAAAGAGTTCGGCGGCCGGCTCAAAGGATCGACGCTGTTCCCGGAGAAGTCGTTTCTCCAGGCACCATACGAACGGCTCTCGAAAGAAGAATACGACGCGGCTTTCGCCAAAGCCGTATCCGATGGAGTCGATGAAGACTGCTCGAACGGCTCGTGTCCGATCAGGTGACGGTAGCTCACCCGAATCCAGCTACCACACGTATCAACCTCTTGGAGGAAACTAAATGACTGAAAACCCCTTCGAAACCGCGGCCGACGAAGCCCAGACCGAGGCTCCTGCTGATCCGACACCTGAGCCCACCAAGGAAGCTCCGAAGCCCCGGCGTACCGCGGTGAAGAAGACCGCGGCCGTAGAAGAATCCGGTGAGGGTAAGGTGACCGTCACCCTGAAGGGTGGCTCCGGTCACGGTGCTCCGTGGATCGTGATCCATGCCGCAGATGTCCAGGACGCGTACGACCAGTTCGAGGGTGATAACGCTACGCTGCTGGCTCAGCTCATGACCAAGGTCGCCAACGCGGGTAAGCACTTCGCCGGCCTGAGTCCGGCCGCTCCGGCTCAGGACCAGCGCTCGGGCGGTGGGCAGCAGCGCTCCGGTGGTGGCGCTCCTGCGGGTGCCACCCAGGCTCCGAACGGTGAGAAGCGGTTCTGCGCTCACGGTGAGATGGAGTTCAAGTCCGGGGTCTCCCAGAAGGGCAACGCGTACAAGCTGTTCTCGTGCACCGCTCCTCGTAACGAGCAGTGCGACGCCCAGTACCTGAAGTGACGTCTTAAACTTGACATATAACTAAGGAGTAAGCGTGAACGACCCGTATTACACCCCTGAGAAGTACGGCCTGCGGATCGTCGGAGATGTTGACTTCTCCTCGGGCTGTTACGAGTTCGATCTCACGGTTGTCTGGCAGGACGTAGCCACGGGGGATCTGTACTACGCAGACGACGCCGGTTGCTCGTGCCCGTCGCCGTTCGAGGCCCACGGACGGGATGATCTGACTCTGGTTAAACACCCGAAAGAGCTTCTTGATCACCTGACCGAACGCACGAACGAGGTCGGGAGCTACGGGAACGACAACGCGGCGGATGACGTAGCCGCGCTTCTCTCCAAGGTTCAGGACGCTCGCCGGGTGTCTTGACTCCTGAAACCTGACATATAACGCCGAGGGGCCGGATTCGTCCGGCCCCTTTGTCATCTCTGGAAAGGAAATTATGACCAACCCATACCCTGCTGAAGTTCTTGACGAGGAGTACGAGGATTGCGGCGTCATGCCGGAGAACGTTGAAACCCTTGGCGATCACGTCATCGGGCACAAAATCGTCTCTGCGGAAAAGCTCCCTGCTCCGAAGCGGGGTTACGGATACCACAGCGATACCGACCTGGTACTGACCCTGGACAACGGTGACCGGGTTCGCATTGTGGATACCGATGACTGCTGCGCATACACGGAGCTTAAGTCGTTCTTGTTTCATCCGGAGAAGGTCGATCACGTGATCACCGGTGTAGGGACCACTGAGGGCTACACCAAATGGCATATATACGCGGACTTCGGGGATGTTTTGGAGCTGTCGGTTGGCTGGTCCTGCGGTAACCCATTCTATTACGCCTACGGCTTTGACATCTTGGTTGAGGGGGCTGAATGAAAGAAGTAACCATCGTCTTGCAAGACGGTGAGCCGCACTCGTTCTCGGGAGTCGATGTAGTTCTCGACAAGTCCGAAGACGCCTTGTTCGTCTTCGAATCTGACGGATGCTCCGTCACTTTCTACTGGCCGTTCGTGGCTTATTTCGCCCAGTTTCCGATGGAGGACAAAAATGATTGATACCGGCGAATTACTCGCGTCTCTGACGCAGATCTCCGAACTCGTCGAGGAAAACGAGCGGCTCCGCCAGGAGAACCAGCAGCTCAAGTCCAAGCCGAGTAATCAGAAGAAACTCTCCCCGAAAGAGGTTGCCGAGATCCGGCGCCTGTACCGGACTGCCCGGTCTTCGTATCGGGAGCTGGCGGGGATCTACGACGTTCATCCAGCGACTATCGGCCGGATCATCCAGCGCGTTTACCACAAGTAAGGAGTCTGCATGGACGAGTACCTGGACAGAGTGATTCGAAACTTCCCAAAGGGTCTGGAAGCAGAAGCGGCAGCGGCCGGGTTTGCCGCCGCGATTCTTGAATTGGCGGCTGACGGGGAGCTTCCGTGGGTGATTCGGAATCTGATCGACCGGGCGGAGGAATACAGCATGAGGTACGTCGAACACCTCATGGCGGATCTTTTCAAGGAGTAAGCCTGATGCCCGGAGGAACACTCGTATTCGACGTCGAGACCCACTCGGCCGACCTGTTGTACTCGATGCCTCCGGAGGAATTCGTCAGGCTGATCGGGTACGCCTGGGGTGATGGAGCGGTCACCCTGACCACGGACCTTGAGGAACTACGCGAGCAGATTCTCAAGGCCCGATGGATCATCGGGCACAACATCCATTCGTTCGACCTCCGGGCAGTCTTCGGTACCGGGTCAGACACTCCGCTGGAACTGGCGATGCAGAAGCGGGTGTACGACACATGGACTCATGCGGTGCTGGTGCATCCGGCACCTGGGATGTTCATCAACCGGTTCGGGGTCAACACTCTGGCAGAGAAGCCGG
Source organism: Nocardia sp. NPDC001965 (assembly GCF_053594175.1). Lineage (NCBI taxonomy): Bacteria > Bacillati > Actinomycetota > Actinomycetes > Mycobacteriales > Nocardiaceae > Nocardia > Nocardia sp. NPDC001965. Next base: position 25,087 of record NZ_JBSFDZ010000008.1, on the reverse strand, counting down.
ACCAGATGAAGCGCTGGTTCGGTCTGGATGAGCAAGCACACCAGCTCAGGGTGAAGGGCAAGACCCACGATCTGAAAGAGCTGGCTCGGGAGTTCGGCGGGTTCGGTGAGATCCCGGTAGACGACGAACGGTACCGGGAGTACCTGATCGGAGACGTCGAAGCGTCTCGGGCAGTGGCGAAAGCGCTGCTGCGGAAAGGGCCCCTGGATGACTATGCACTGCGGGAACAGGAGATAGCGGCTCGTGCCGCGGTGATCTCGTCCAACGGGTTCAGGGTGGATGTGCCAGCCGCGGAGAAGCGTGTGGAGGATCTTCGGGTTCGCCGGGAGGCGATCCTCTCAGAGCTTCAGGAAGCGTACGGGCTCCCCACTGAGGGTGACGCCCCGTGGAGTACTGACCAGGGCAAGACAGCGATTATGTCCGCCCTGGCGGACCACGGGATCACTCCGGTCTCTCGGAAAGACTGGCCGAAGACTCCCGCGTGGGATACCCGGAACGCGAAAGCGGCAGATTCCCGCCGAAAAGCGGATCAGCTGGATTCTGACGTGGAGAAATACCGGGAAGAACTGGAAACCGGCAGTATCCCGCCGAGATCGATCCAGGCGCGGGAGCGCTGGATCATCCGGGATACGGCCAAAGCCGCGGAGCTGAGGGCTAACCCGTTGCCTCCGGCGTTCGGGTTGTCTCTGGGTGGTGAGGCTCTGATCTTGCTGACCGAGGGTACGCCGGCCGAGGATCTGGGCCGGGCGCTGGCAGAGCTGAAAGGTCAGAGGTCTCTAGCTCAGCTGGCTCTGGACTCGGTGCACCCTGACGGCAAGGTACATCCGGATATCACGATGCTCCAGCGCTCGGGCCGGTGGTCCACCACCGAGCCGGGCTTGACGATCTGGACATCCCGCGGTGAAGGTGCAGTGGAGAAGTCGTACTTCGTCCCGGACACCGAGGACGAGGTACTGATCGAGATCGACTACTCGAATGCTGATGCTCGGATCGTGGCCGCCTTGAGCGGCGACCTCCGGTACGCGGAGCGGTTCGAACCGGGCGCGGATGGTCACATGATCAACGCTGTAGCGGCCTGGGGACAAGAAGTAGTCGACACCGACCCGAAGAAGTACCGGCAAGACGCTAAGCCGCTCGGTCACGGCTGGTCGTACGGTGGTCGCCCCGGCGGGTTGTCTCGGGCTTCGGGGCTTCCGCTGGAGACCGCCAAATCGTTCTGCGCTGGTATGGACGCCACGTACTCGACCCTGATCAAGTGGCAGAACCAGGTTCGGCGCGAAGCCGGTCGCGGCTACGTCACCAACGAATGGGGTCGGAAGCTCTGGGTCGAGAAAGACCGAGTGTTCACTCAGGCACCGGCGCTCAAGGGCCAGAACGGTACCCGCGAGATTGTGTGTGACGCTCTGCTCCGGATGCCGGTGCATGTGCTTCGGAGAGTCAAAGCCCAGATCCACGACGCGATCCTGTTCTCGGTTCCGCGCCGTAACTGGGAAGCGTGCCGGGATTACCTGGTGGAGCTGATGGAGACCGAGTTCAAGCCTGCCCGCGGTGGGCAGCTGATCGAGTTCCCGGTGTCCGCCGGCCCTCCGGGAGAGAACTGGATGGAAGCAAGTCACGAATAACGTCAAGTGACGTTTCTAGGGCAGGGTTCCAGGTAGGGGCCCTGCCTTTCTAATTCATTGAAAGGTAGCGAATGAACACGAAAGACCTCTTCGAGCTGGCTCAAATCATGTCTGATGCTTACGACGACTCAGGGATCGACCGAACAGACGTCGTGGCATGGGCGGATTTGGACCCCGCAGAGCAGGCAGCGTACGCCGAGGGTATCCGGGCGGTAGTCGAGGAGCTTCAGCGCCGCGGGTGGGGCTACCACCCGCAGAAGTTCATTCTGGGTATTCCGGAGATCAATGACGGTGACCCGGTTACTCCGGCTGAGTACTACATGCCGTCGCAGTGGCTGCGGCCTTGGCGCTTCCCCCATATCGAGTTCCCGACGCCGGACTACGGAGTGATCCTGAACGACGGCAGCCTCCGGGTCGGCGGATTGGAGACTGTTCCGGATCTGCCGGAGGCACTGGAGAAGATCGAGGAACTGGTTGAGGTCGCTGAGAAGCTGATCGCTCCGCGGTCGTGGGGCCACCTCCGGGATATTCCGCCGAACACGCTCACCACAGACCGTGAGGGCGACTTCTGGGAGACAGACTCCGCTGGCACCCTCTACCTGCGAATCTCGGATGAAGACGAGGGTTCAAAGATAACCCCCAACGATTCGGACTCTGAGGAGTACGGACCCTTCACTGAGGTTGTTGAGTCGGAGACCTGGAACCGCTGGCAGGACGTTCCGGACGGTGTGAAGTACTCCGGAGTGAACGACGAGACCGAGCCGGCTGAGTCCTACGAGAACCGCAACGGCGTTCGTTGGAATGTCACCCACGGATACGACTACTTCGAGTCGGTTTACAACGATGCAGAGATGGAGATCATCGCACCGTTCAAGCGGGTGGGCTGATGTCCAAGTACGCGGTTGAGTTCGTGGTGGATATGCCTGAGGTCCGGGCGATGAGCCCGGACGAATGGTCCGACACGTTCAGGGCGCTGAAACGGCATGCGCTCTACCAGTTCACCGAGCACGGGATTCTGATCGACGGGTCACTGACTGTGGAGCTGGTCGAGAACCCCACGGTTGACGGCGAGTATCTGCACAACCCGAACGAGGGTCAGGTCCGATTCGAAGCGGAGGTGTTCCCGCATGCGGGTGCCCGATAAATCTTACGACGAGTACGTGTTCCTCGCTGAGGCTATGGAACAGATCGGAGAGCTCCGGTTGGAGAACTCGTTCAGGGAAGAGGCTAAGTACGCCCGGAACGTGGAGGAATACGCCCACCGACTCGCCGCCACGGTGGATGCTCGCGGTTCGTACCTGAACGCCGGCCTCAGACTGATAACTCAGCTGATAGAAGACGGCTGGACACCTCCGGAGGAGGTTCCGAATGGATGATCGCGAGTTCTTCGATGGGGAGACTTACAGTTGACAAGTTTTTCCTTGGTCGATTTTGACACCCGATACATGGTCGACTCAGAGGGGAATATATACGGCCCTCGTGTTGGTCCTTTAAGTCCATCCACCTCGACCAGGTACAAAACTGTGGGTATCCGGGGTAAGGCATATTACGTACACCGTTTGGTTGCGGAGGCGTTTATTCCAAACCCATTCGATAAGCCGGATGTAGCTCATTGGGATAATGACAGCATGAATAACCATGCCAGTAACCTGCGATGGGCTACTGAGGCCGAGAATATGGCAGATAAGCGCCGCCATGGGACTCACACGACCTGTGAACGGATAGGTACTGCCAAACTAACCAATGAGCAGGTTGCGTACATACGAAGCTGTAAGGGTCAGTCCTGGGGCATCCAATCGAAGCTGGCAGAACAATTTGCGGTTTCAGAGGCGACTGTTAGCGAGATCATGAACGGCTGGCATTGGAAGGACGTCGCCTAGTGGACGATAGAGAATTTCTAGACGGGCTATATCTGGCCTGGACGAAGACCACCGCCGCGGAGCACGGTGGGTGGTCGGTAGAGAAGATCGGAGACTCGTTCACAGTCATGGCCCGAGACCCCTCGGGCTCGGTGGTTCTGGCGGATCTGATCCAGGAGGAGAAAGACGCCGAGTTCATCGCTGGGATGCACACGATCCTTCCGGATCTGGTCCGCCGGCTGAACGATGCACTCGACGAAGCGGATCGTCTCGACACCGAGAAAGACGAGCTGCACGCTCGGATATTCGAACTCGAACTTGAGGTCGGGGTTCTGGAGGGGATGTTGGATGTGGGGTAGTTGGGAAGAAGTCCCTGAGGGTGTCTGGTACGAGGACTTCTACAGGAACCGGTACATCAATCGTGATGACCTCAGGTTCATCGGTTACGCCGATGGTACCGAGGAGGCAGACGATTTCGTAGAAATCGTCGGGCCGTTTACTCGTGTAGGCCGGCCGGACTGGAACGAGTACTTCCTTGGAATCGCCAAAGCGGTTTCGGTTAGGAGTGATTGTGAGCGGGACAAAGTCGGGGCAGTTGTCGTCAAAGACAGACGCATCCGGGCCACCGGATATAACTCAGCTCCGGCGGGACGTCCGGGATGCAGCTCGTGTCCTCGCAGAACGTCAGGGTGTGAGCCAGGAAGCAGTTACGACAACTGTGTTGCCGTCCACGCTGAGGCTAACGCACTCCTCTACTGCGACCGTACGGATTTGCTCGATGCTGTCTTATACATAACCCGCAAGCCGTGCTACGCCTGTACGAAGCTGATTCAGGCCGCAGGAATCATCAACGTCATTACACCGGAGGATTTGTGAACATCGGAGAGCTTAAAAAGAGAATCGCTGGATTGTCTGACGAGACAATCGTGATTGTCGCGAAGGACATCGAGGGTAATAGTTACTCACCGCTGTTAGACGCAGAGCCCATGGTGTATGAGGCTGAGACAACCTGGTCCGGGGAATGCTACCCCGATGAAGAGGAGGAAATTCCCGAAGGGGCTCAGATCTGCGTCACCATGTGGCCGGTTAACTAGGAGGGCTAATGAACAACACTGAAACCGTGCGGAAGTTCGCGGATGAGGTTACCCTCCTCCATCTCCGAGACGGAATAGACCCTGGTCGTATCTTCGGACATCCGTACTCGGAGAATTTCGCAGCCGTGGAGATTTGGGCGATTAGTCAGATGGTCAATAACGCATTGGACGATCTGGCTGATTTCGTAGAAAGGGCTATTCGTGAGGATTAAGAGAAAGCGTCTTAAAGACTTGCTCGAAAGAGCATTCGAGGCGGGTTCACAGTCACAGGTTGATGCTCAGTGGTACAGCCAATGGGAGGACTTCGAAACCTGGTACAAGCGCGAGTCTCTGGAGGGTGAATGAAAATCAGCGACGTTATTTCTGAACTGACCGCTATCTGGAAAGAGCACGGGGACTTGGACGCGTATAAACGCATTCCCTGCGGCTACCCAGGCTACGAGATCATTACCGACGTGGAATTCGACGGAGAGGATGTGGTCCTCTGATGACTCAGTACCACTGGATTATGACGGTTGAATGGCCGGTCGGTGGTGGCCGGGGTGTGAAGACCAACCACGGCACCACAACAAGCGGACCGAGTGAGAGCCGGGGTGACGTGTATCAGCGGTTGTTTGCCTTGGTCCGGGATCAGCAGCCTGTCCCCCTGGTAGAACCTAACGTGCTGTTCTTCAGTTTGGAGCTGAACCGGCTGGAGGTCGTGTGACGCTGGGTGAGCTGATCAACGAGCTTGAGCGGCTAGAGCTGAAGCACGGCGGGCACCTCAAAGTTCAGGTGTTCGACTCACTATCCGAGTACGTCGATCTTCAGCCCCCTACGTACTCGGTCCAGAACGACACTATTGTTATCTGGTAGCCTGCGAAGGCCACTAACCGGCGCTCAATGCAACGGACCCGTGGCCGATTACCCAATCGAGAAGACAGAAGAGCCCCCTACTAGCCTTCGGGCCGGTAGGGGGCTTTTTGTCGTTTACGGGGTTTTTAAGGGCCCTGGTCCCTGGAGGTCCACATTGAACACACCGGGCGCCGAGCCGCAACGTGCGATGATCCGCCGGGCCTCCCTGTTTAGATCCGCAGTGCGGTCTACTATGACGGCCACCCCGAACGCCGGTACGTGAATCTTGTATCGATCCTGGTCGTACTCGGTCACTCGGGCAAGGAAGTTCACTCGTCCACTCGCTTGGTCCGCCGGTCCTCCTCCTGCGGTGTCTCCGCGGTGGGGAGCGAAAAGAACCGCCGGTGCTGCTCCGAGACGCTCTGGCCATTCTTCTGAGCGTCGTTCTCTTTCTTGGTCATCCCCGGTCCTCCTTGGGCCATTCCTTGATCGTGCTAGTACCTGATTCGAGAAGGATCTTCATCATCTGGTCGGCCCGCTCCGAGTCCCGGGCGATCACTCCAAACCCGTCGCCGCAGATGCCGTCTGCCCAGGTTCCGGTCCAGCGACCGATAGCGGTGGAGGAACCGTGGTGGTTCAGGGTCATGAACATGACCCCGGACTCGTTCCGGCCTTCGTCCACGGCTTGGTACATCCCCTTGAGAACCGAACCCTGGATTCGGAAGTCAGCTCGCCAGTCGTAATCGCCGTCAGCGTCCAGGTATACGAACTCACCGGCGTGCCGGGCGTTCAGTACGTGCCGGTTCAGTGTCTCGATGCCGTCGCGGGTGGTCTGCCACACCGCGTGCCACTCTCCGGAGAGATCCAGCCCCACACGGGTGACCCCGTACAGCTCGGATATCGAGAAGCCGAGGGCGGTAGCGATGTTCGGGATCATGTCCGCCGGCGGGGTGTTCACCTTCTCCCAGCGGTCGATCTGTTTCGGGTCTACCCCGAGGATGCGGGCTAGCGTCGACTTCGGTAACCCGATCGCCTCCCGGCGGGTACGCATGTTCTCGGATATCGATCCCATGCCACCTCCTTGCCTACTGGACTGGAATGTCTTGCTCCTAGACTCCTCTGTCCGGACAATTTTGTCCAGACTATGTCCAATCCGTGTCCAATCGTGTTCTACTGTCCTCAGGACGGACAATTTTGTCCGGACACTATCGACCATCAGGGGGACTGATGTGGGTAATCGATTGGCTACGCCCTGATCTCGGTCAGGTGCGAGAAGCGGAGGCGATCATGCACTACGCAGCCCGCGGTGGCGAAGAGGACTTGGAACGGATCGCAGCGGCGATAAGAGATCCGATCCAGGGGTACTCGACCCGAACCCAGGTCGAGATCGATGGAGTCATAGAGAGATACAGGAAAGGGGGTGTACGTATGACCGGACCTTACGGCCCCGGCCCTGTCTAGGTCGGATACCTCGGATACAGTCTCAGCACCCCCGCAGTACGCAGGCTGCGGGGGTGTTCTGTATGTACGGAGTGTTGCGTTCTACCACTGCTTCGGCATGGTCATGGGCAACCTGGCCGCCACCAGCCACGGTGCCTGCATGGTGATTCCGGCACCGGGTTTCGAGGTGGAGGCCACCCTGGCGGCGGTGGCGCAGGAACGGTGTACCTCCCTGTACGGGGTGCCGACGATGTTCATCGCCGAACTCGCCCATCCGGACTTCGACCGATACGACCTCTCGTCGCTGCGGACCGGGATCATGGCGGGATCATCGTGTCCGGTCGAGGTGATGAAGCAGGTCATCGAGCGGATGGGGATGGCCGGGGTGTCGATCTGTTACGGGATGACCGAAACGTCCCCGGTATCCACCCAGACCCGCGCCGACGATTCGATCGAGCGGAGAGTGGCCACGGTGGGACAGGTGGGGCCGCACCTGGAGATCAAGGTCGTCGATCCGGAGACGGGTTCGACAGTGCCGCGGGGCGTAGCGGGGGAGCTGTGTACGCGCGGCTATTCGGTCATGCTGGGTTATTGGGAACAGCCGGACAAGACGGCGGAGGTGATCGACCGGGCGCGCTGGATGCACACCGGGGATCTGGCGGTCATGGACGACGAGGGCTATGTGACCATCACCGGCCGCATCAAGGACATGGTGATCAGGGGCGGGGAGAACATCTATCCGCGCGAGATCGAGGAGTATCTCTACACCCATCCCGATATTCTCGACGCACAGGTCATCGGAGTCCCCGACGACCGTTACGGTGAAGAACTCATGGTGTGGCTCCGGATGCGAGAGGGCGCCGTCCCGCTCACCGCCGCCTCGATCCGGGAGTTCTGCGCAGGTGAACTCGCCCATTACAAGATCCCCCGCTATGTCCATATCGTCGACGATTTCCCGATGACCGTCACCGGGAAGATCCGCAAGGTGGAAATGCGCGAGCAAGCTCTCGCGCTGCTGGCAGCGGAGCATCCGCCCGCGACTTCCGACTAGCTTGTGCCGTCGGTGTCGGCCGGCGCGGTCCGGTCGCGGAGGTGGGGCTGTGCGTCCGGCGCTCGTAGCCGCGCGGTGCTGTCCGGTCCTGGTACCCGCAGTGCACAGCCGCCCCGGGCACGTTCCGGCCGGAGGTCCGCGGGCCGGTATTTTCACCCCCGTTCGGGGGTGGGAGCTGGATCACACCGACTCTAGGCTGGCTCGAACGAGTCGGCCCCGCCGGTGCCGGTAGCCGGTCGCGCGGCCCGCAGGTCGCGGATTGCCGGGAAGGAAGAACACAGAGACGACCGATTCTCGGGAGCAGACGATCGATGCTGTCCTGGGCCTGCGCATCCGGCAGTTGCAGCAAGGCGCCGGTCTGCCGGTCGTGTTCGGCGGTGCCGTCACCCGCGGCCGGACAGTCGTAGGTGAAGATCTCGCACCTCCGGCGCACGATCAGCGACTCCCTCGTCGAACTGGATGTGCTGTCCGGTCGCGAATTGGGCGGGCAGACCCTCATCGTGGGGCCGGATGTTCGGTACTTTTGCGGCCGAAAAATTCCGGCCCACTTACGGATTGTCGAAGAACATCGACAGTACGAACGTATTGACACTGCAGTACCACGAATTCGGCGCGCTGTGGCGAGACCTGCGCTCGGCGAAAGGTACGCGAGACCGGCTGGGCTACCTTTTCGGCCCGCCCGGGTTCGTAGGTATGTGGTTCCCGGCAATCGGGAGAAGCCTGCGCCGGGCGTGCGTTTACGGACCCGGACTGGAGCCGGACGCGGGAACTCGTCGCACGAGCCGGATGAGGTCACCGGCGGGTCCTTCCAGCTGCCGAGGCGGACGCCACACGGCGCGCAGGGTGCGGTCGAGGTGGAGTTCGGCCACCTCGACGACCTTCAACTCACCCGAATCCACCTGGGCCGAGATGGCGAGAGTGCTCATGACGGCCGGTCCGACTCCGCCGAGCACACTCGTTCTGATAGCGGCCCCACTGCCCAGCTCGAGCAGCGGTGCCGCTCTGTGGTACTCCTGCAGAGCCAGGTCCAGCGTGGTCCGGGTACCGGATCCGGGTTCGCGGACCAGGAGCGGAGTTCGTGCCAGTTCGGCGATCGACAACGGGCGTCTGCGGCGCGTCCACGGATGGCGCGGGTCGACCACGACCACCAGTCGGTCGCGTGCGACCGCGACGCTGTGCAGGGCGCGGGGGACGGTGGGGGACTCGACGAATCCGACATCGCAATTTCCGGCGGTGACGTCGTCGAACACCTGTGTGGAATTGCGCACCTGCAGGTGGATCGTGACATCCGGGGCCGTCCGCCGGAACTGCCCCAGCCATGCCGGCATCAGATGCTCGGCCACGGTCATGCTCGCACTCACGGTGAGCTCCGCGGCCCGCTTCTCGCGCATCCCCGCGGCGATATCGAGCAGGTGCCGGGCGTCGTCGAGAACCTTCCTGGACCAGTGGGCGATCACCGTGCCCTCGGGCGTCAGTGTCGATCCGGTGGGCCGTCGCTGCAACAACGGCGTTCCGACCTGTGCTTCGAGTTTCTTGATCGCGCGACTCGCGTTCGGTTGCGCCATGCCTGCGAATCGGCTTGCCGCGCCGAGGCTTCCGTGATCGTCGACGCCGACGAGTAATTCCAGTACACCGAGGTCGGGCCATCGACTGAACATGCTCAGATCATATGGCCTGAGCATTACACATATCAGAGTGATATGTCGTCGTAGCGGATCGACGGCTACCGCGGCCGGGGCGGGTGCCGCAGAGTTCCCGGTATGCCCAGTGACCTTCGCCCACGCCCCGACCCGCACGGGCCGGTGACTCCGGAGACCGGAAGCCGGGCGGATCACCCGGTCCGCACCCGAGGCGCGGGCCTCGCGGCAGGTCTCGCGTTGTGCGGTATCGGCGCCGCCACGGCGACAGGTATCGGATATCTCGTCCCGGCGGTGAGTCCGCTCCTCATCGCCATCGCCCTCGGCGCCCTGCTGGCCGGTACCGTCACCGTGCCCGGATGGATCCGGCCAGGTCTGGACTTCTCGTCCAAGCGGCTGCTCCGGGTGGGCGTCGCGCTGCTCGGACTGCGGCTGATGTTCAGTGATGTCATCGGCCTCGGATGGGGAGTGATCGTCGTCGTCGTGGCGATCGTCGTCCTCGGTATCACCGGCACCATGTATGCCGGCAAGCTGCTGGGGCTGCCGTGGACGCAGCGGATACTCATCGCCTGCGGATTCTCGATCTGCGGCGCCGCGGCAGTCGCCGCCACCGGCGGAGTGGTCGACGCGGAGGAGGAGGAACTGCTCACCGCGGTCGCACTGGTGGTCGTCTTCGGGACGTCGATGATCTTCGCCGTTCCGCTCCTGGCGGACGCGACGGGTCTGTCCGGCCGGCAGGCGGGAATGTGGGCCGGCGGCTCGATCCACGAGGTGGCACAGGCCGTCGCGGCCGGCGGCCTCATCGGTGGCGGTGCGCTCACGGTCGCCACTCTGGTCAAACTGGCCCGCGTACTGATGTTGGCGCCCGTGCTGGCCTACCTGGGGGCGCGCCGGCGCCGGCAGGGACCGGGGCCCGATGGCGATGGGGTGCAACCGCCGCTGGTGCCGCTGTTCGTCGTCGGCTTCCTCGGCTGCGTCGCACTGCGCTCGTCCGGGCTGTTGCCCCAGGTCCTGATCGACACGGCCCAGCCGGTGCAGACCGCACTGCTCACGGCGGCGATGTTCGCGTTGGGGGCCGGGGTCCGGGTATCTCTGCTCCGCTCGATGGGGCCGCGCCCGATAGTGCTGGCAACCCTGTCCACCGTGTGGGTGGCGTCCATCGCGCTGGTAGGTGCGCTGCTGGTGGCCTGAACCCGGCCGAGACCGGCCGGCGGCAGTGTGACGCCACCTCTGTACCGCGGTCGCTGTGTCGGCGCGGACACACAGTGGATGTCGGGGAGCGAACAGACCCTCCGCGCCCCGCGCCGAAGAATTGCGGTCACTGGAGAACGAACGCTATTCGGAGGATCCCATGTCGAGAATTGCCACCGTGATCAACACGACCGCCGTCGCGATCGCCGCTGCCGCGGTTGTGAGCCTGTCCGGGCTCCCGGCCGCGACGGCGGATCCGGCACCGCCCGCACCGGCGACCGCGCAGACACCCGTGCGAACACAGGGCTGGCTGAACATCTACTACGGGCAGGCGCCGCACGGTGCGAACGCCGTCGAACTGACCGCGGTCACCGACCCGGCACTCGGGCTGCGGGTGACCGACGGGGACGGTCGCTCGCTCTACCGGTTCGACAAGGACTCGGCCACACCTTCGCAGTCGAACTGCGCCGGCGACTGCGCCGCCGTCTGGCCGCCGCTGCTGGTGAACCGCGGGCAGGGGCTCTATATCGTGGGCATCGATCCGGGGCGGGTCGGATTCGTCGAGCGTGCGGACGGTTCGTGCCAGATCACCGTCGGTGGTTGGCCGGTGTACCACTTCTCGAAGGATCAGCGGCCGGGAGACCTGCGGGGCCAGGGTGTCGGCGGCACCTGGTTCGCCGTCGCGCCCAACGGGAGCAAGGCGCTCGCGAAATAGGCTCTCAGTGGGCGTGGCGGACCAGCGCCGCCCGATCGATCACGGTGATACGGCCACGGGTCAGCGCCAGGATATTGCGTTGTTGCAGATCACGCAGCACCCTGTTCGCGGTGGCCCTGGTCGTTCCCGCCATGGAAGCCAGGTCTTCCTGATTGAGCCGGATCTCCGCGATCGACCCCGAACCCCCGTAGATGGCGGCGAGGTCGACCAGGCGTCGGACGACGCGGGTTTCGACCGGCAGGTACAGCGCCTCCAGAACCTGACCGGAGAGCCGCCGCACCTGGGCGGTCAAGGTGGCGATCATGACCCGGTCGATCTCCGGATAACTCGCGCGCAGCGCCGTCAACTGTGCGCGACCGAACGTCAACGTCTCCGTATTCTCGACCGCTTCGACGGTCGCGGTACGGCGCGCGCTGCTGTCGAGTACCGCCAATTCACCGAACGAGTAGCCGGGCCCGAGCATGGTCAGTGTCGCGGTGTCCCCGAAGGGGGTGGCCACCCGGACGATGAGCCGCCCGGACTTGATCAGATGCAGGCAATCACCTGGATCGCCTTCGTGGCAGAGGATCTCCCGGCGTTTGTACCGGCGCGGTGTGCAGGAGGCGAGGATTTCCCGCCGCTCGGCTTCGGGCAATTCACGGAGTATCTCGAAATCGGTGGTCACCGTAATCCATCCAGCACATAGCAGGTCACCGGCTCGGTCCGGCCCTTGACAGTCACTGTGCCACGGCTGCGGACCTGCGCGCGCGAGCCGAGGTGCGCGTAGGTCAGCGAACCGATGAGCACGGTGCCGGGCTCGGCCAGGCTCTCCAGCCGGGCGGCGAGATTCGTCGTATCGCCGATCGCGGTGTAGTTGCGCATCTGCGGCGCGCCGATATTGCCGACCAGCGCCGGACCGGTGTTGACCCCTACCCGGAAACGCGGCCAATCGGGATGCGGAAGCGCCGTTTCGGTGACCACCCGCTGGAGCGCGAGCCCCGCCGCGGCCGCCCGCAATGCATGGTCCGGTTGGTGGACCGGCGCATTGAACACAGCCATCACCGCGTCGCCGACGAACTGGACCACCGTCCCGCCGTGATCCAGGATCGCCGGCACGATCGCGCCGTAGTACGTGTTCAACATATGTACCACCGTCTCCGGGGCCGAGGACTCGGCGAACGGCGTGAATCCGGACAGGTCGGCCATGAGCACACTGACCTCGGCGATCCGGCCGCCCAGCCCGGCCTGTGCGGGGTCGGCGATCAGCGCCGTCGCCACAGTGGGCGACATATAGGATCGGAACAGTCCGTCGATCTGCTGATACAGGCGGGCATTCTCCAGCATGACCGACGTCCGGTCGGCGAACGATCGCAGCATCGCGGACTCGGTATCGCTGAACGGGCCCCATTCACGTCGGGCTTCGAGGACCCCTGCCCGGCTTCCCTTGACGATCAGCGGGAACGCCGCCGACCGCGGATCGGCGGGTCCACCGTCGGAGTAGATCAGTTCGCGGCCGCGAACCAGTCCCAGCCGGACCCGATCCCGGTCGAACGCCGCCGAGACGAGGTGCAGCGCATCGGTGAGGAGGTCCTGTTCGTCGCGGATCACGTCCGACCGCTCACCGATCGCCGCCAGCAGGCCCAGTCGGCGGACGTGCTCACGTTCGCTACCCAGCGCATGGGCGCCCTGCTGCAGCACCGCGATCTGACGTTCGGTGAGGCCGAACCGCTTGGACAACCGGGCTCCCACCGCACCCAGCGGTTCGGTCGAGGCGACGCCGCCGTCGGCGCGCGCACGGAGCGCGTCGACCATCTCGTTCAGGGCATGGGTGTAGTCGCGCTCCAGTCCGGCCACGGTCTGGCGCAGGGTCACGCTGTCGAACAGTCCGAGAGTCGAACCCTCGCGCCGGAACTGCAGGTGCGCGCTACCGGCGATGAGCGCGAAGGCGGCCAGCATCAGCACATGCCACTCCCACCACGAGGTATGCCAGCTGCGACTGAACCCCACGGCGAAGAGCGCTTCGGCCAGCAGCACGAAGGCGGTGAGCACGCTGAGCAGCACCACACCCCGCCGACGCGCGTACCGGTGCCCGTAGCGGAGGGCCGCGGTGAGATAGCAGACCGATCCGGCGAAGGCGACACCGACCAGCGGCCCTCGCGCCTCGGCCGGGTCGGGCGCGTGATCCAGCGGCGGCAACTGGGCCATGGACACGATCGCCCAGGTCACCAGCAGCAGGGTGGGGAGTGCGGACAACATCGGGGCGAGCCGGTGCACCCGGGCTGCCGCGGCGGGCCCGAACTCCACCGACGACGCGAGGGCGGCGACACCGCCGAGCCCCAGCCCGACAGCCACCGAATAGACGAATCCGGCGTTCGGCGCCGGCAGGATCACCCCGGGCGTCGCCAAAGCGTGCAATCCGAGGAAACCCGCGCTGAACTGGAAGACCAGTGATACCAGGATCAACCGGGCGTCCCGGCGCATCCGGGCGGCCCGGAACAACATCACGCCCAGCGCCGTCGCAATGGCGGCGGTGGTGAGTACCAGCCAGAAATGTGTCCCGTGGTGCTCGTAGTCCATGTCCAGATGGGGGCGGGATACCAGTAGCCACAAACCGAACGCCGGTAGCGCCACGTGCCCCAGCCAGAGCAGAACCTTGACCGTCGACACCCCCCGAACGCTACCGCGCGACCCGTCCGGGAGAAACAGGAACAGCCGTCCCGCCGAGCGCCGGGTGCAGCGGCCCGCGCGGGGCCGGACAGCCGGTTGTGCCCGTCCGGGTGCCCCGGCCCGCGACTCTCGCCGAAGCGAAGTCGCGACCTCCTGACTTGTGGCCGCCCGATGGCATAGGCTTCGGCGACACGAAGTGGATATGCGTTCGGTTCAGTGCTCGACCAGAGATACTCGCAAGTATTCGATCTAGATCTGTTGAATCGAAGTGTCACCGTCTCCCGCTCATGCTCCGCTGACCAGTGGTGTTGTGCTCGCTCACGGGAAATCGGGTCCTTCGGTTCGATAGCTGCCCCTGTATGGACCACACGGTGAAGGATCGATATGAAGAGGAAAAAACGCTCCTGGGTCGCGGTTTTGACAGGAACTCTCGTGATCATCGGCGCCGGAGCGACCGTCGCACCGACCGCTTGGCCGCAGCCGCCGCAGGCCCGAGGAGCCGGCGGCGACATTCTCCGTGCCGAAGCGTCGCGAGTGGCATTGTCGGCGCCGGGACTACCCGGGACGGTGTCGGCGCGATCGACTCGGCTCACCTACGCCAGCAGTGATACCCATGATGCGCCGACCACGGTGGTGGGAACCTTTCTGGAGCCGACCCTGCCATGGACCGGCCCGGGAGAACGCCCGCTGGTGGCGTATGCGGGTGGCACCCAGGGGCAGAGCGCCGAGTGCGCGCCCTCGGCGATGTTGGCGCAGGTGATCCGATACCAGCCGCCGGCCGATATGGTCTTCGAATACGACGCCATCGCGATCTATCAACTGCTGGCCCGCGGGATGGCGGTGGTGATGACCGACTACCACGACTACGGCACACCGGGCATTCACAATTTCCTCAACCGCAAAACTCAAGGCTATGCAGTGTTGGATTCCGCGCGCGCCGCATTGCGGTTGCCCGGCAGCGGTTTCGGTCCCGCTTCGCCGGTCGTTCTCTACGGCTACTCGCAGGGCGGGATGGCCGCGGCCGCCGCGGCCGAACTGCAGCCGCAGT
The DNA here is from genome assembly GCF_053594175.1 of Nocardia sp. NPDC001965. Taxonomy (NCBI): domain Bacteria; kingdom Bacillati; phylum Actinomycetota; class Actinomycetes; order Mycobacteriales; family Nocardiaceae; genus Nocardia; species Nocardia sp. NPDC001965. The sequence continues at coordinate 9,950 of NZ_JBSFDZ010000008.1, read as the reverse complement.
ATGCACCCGATCTGAACATCCGTGGTGCCTACGTGGGCGGTCCCCTGGTGGGCCCGCAGGACTACATTGCGCGCAGCGACGGCCGCCCCGGTATCGCACCGGCCATCGCGTGGATACTCAACGGCATCGCAGCGGACTATCCCGATACCCGGCCGGTGCTCGACGCCGCGCTCAACGACACCGGGAAGTCGATCATGCGCGACTCGATCGGTAAATGCGGTGGCGGTCTCTCCGGCGCTTTCGTCCAGCCACAGGACACTGCTCGCTGGACCACCAGCGGGCAGCCGCTGACGGCGGTCATCGACAGCTCCCCGGAGCTGAAGAAGGTGTTCGACGAGCAGCGGCTCGGTGGGCTCACGCCCGCGGTGCCGGTACGGCTCTACTCGGCCCGCCACGATGACGGTGTGGCTCCGTTCTCGGCGGTGCGGGGTGTGGCCGCGAATTGGTGCGGCGGTGGCGCGCCCGTCCAGCTGGAAGCGGACGCGACAGTGCCCCCCCTGTCCGGATTCGTGGGCACCCACGATGTGGCTTTCTTCCCGTCGCTGACGACGTCGCAGCAGTGGGTGATCGACCGAGTTGCCGATGTGCCGGCTCCGGTGAACTGTGCGGCGCTGCCCTAGCCCTGCGGGGCAGGGCTGATAGAGGTTCTTCGATAGTCAGGTCGGAGCGCAGACCGGCACTCTCCCCGCAGTGCGGGCAGATCGTCTGCGCACGACGCTGTATCGTGCCCGGCCGCGGCCGGTCCACGGGTCCGATCGGGCCCCGGACCGGCCCGGCCGGGTCTATTCGGATATGCGGCCCCGAACTGCTCGGAAGCAATTCGCTTCCCGGCCGGAGCCGCCGGACATACCGACATCGGCCACACCCGGGAGTCCGCGCTGTCGATCGTGTAGTCGCCGCCGCACCGATGAGGACCGGCCGGTCACCTCTGCATCGGGGACGCGGGGCAGGAACCGCTACTCACGTGGCGTCACCCGTTTTCGGCAGGCGCACCCGTTCGAGGGGGTCGGTTGGATGAGCGAGGCGGAGATGAAAATCCTCAGACGCGGGAACGCCCGCGACAGCAAACGCTATCTCTGGATTCTGAGTACCGTAGCGCCCGGTTGTGCGCTGCTACCGGCTCAGCTCGTGCACTCCACGGGGCTGGTGGTGTTCTGGTGGATCGGTCCGATCCTCGTATTGGCGGTGATTCCGATACTCGACGTCGCGGTGGGCTGCGACGGAAGCAGTCCGCGCGACGAAGACTACGAGGCACTGTCCAACGATCGGTACTACCGATTGTGCACGTTTCTATTCCTACCGTTCCAATTCGTCGGATTGATCATCGCGGGATATATGTGGTCCAGTTCCGAACTGGGCCTGTTCGACAAGCTGGGGCTGACCGTAACGCTGGGAATTGTTTCCGGTATCGGGATCAATGCGGCACACGAACTCGGCCACCGGGCCGAACATCTCGAACGCTGGCTGGCCAAGATCGCGCTGGCGCAATCCGGTTACGGTCATTTCTTCATCGAGCACAACCGGGGTCATCATGTCCGTGTCGCCACACCCGAAGACCCGGCGAGCGCGCGGTTCGGTGAGTCACTGTGGGCGTTCATACCGCGCAGCGTGAGCGGCGGATTCCGCTCGGCACTCACCCTGGAACGGGAACGTCTGTCCCGTCGTGGAAAGCAGTGGTTCGGCCGGGACAACCAGCTGTTGCAGGCATGGTCGATGACGACCGCGTTGTTCGGTGGGCTGATATTCGTCTTCGGGCCCGTCATCATTCCGTTTCTGGCGCTCCAGGCCGTGATCGGTATCGGATTGCTCGAGACGGTGAATTACCTCGAGCATTACGGGTTGCTCCGGGCGCGCCGCGCCGACGGCCGATACGAGCGGTGCGCACCTCGCCACAGCTGGAACAGCGACCGCCTGGTCACCAATGTCTTCCTGCTCCACCTTCAACGGCACAGCGACCACCACGCCAACCCCGGCCGCCGCTACCAGACGCTGCGCAGCTCCGAAGAGGCTCCCCAGCTGCCGTTCGGATATGCCACCATGATCCTGCTCGCCGCCGTCCCGCCGCTGTGGCGTGCGGTGATGGACCACCGGGTCCTCGCCCACTACCGCGGCGATCTCACGCTCGTCAATCGGAAACCGTCGAGGCGATGCGGCAATTTCGCACTACTGGATCAGCGCCGGTCGGTGAGTTCGGCCGGCAGGTCTCGCCGATGAGAGTCTCGCGTGCCCGCGGCTCGGGTCAGCGGCGGAATGCGGGTGGTGTCGACTCGCCGCCGGTTGCTTTCTCGGTGACGAGGGCGCTGTACAGGCGGCTGAGATCCATCGTGTCGGCCGGTCCGGCCGGGCTGCGGTCGGTGCGGTCGATCTGGCGGTGCAGGGCTTCCATCTTCTCGTCGAGCTGAGTGGCCACCTCGGCGGCCCGGGCCAGGTCGCTGCGGAGATTCGGGGGCACCGCACCGCGATATTTGTAGTAGATCTTGTGCTCCAGGCTGGCCCAGAAGTCCATGGCGATGGTCCGGATCTGGATCTCGACCGGCATATGTTCGGTGCGGTGGGAGCGAAAGACCGGAATCGAGACGATGAGGTGCAGGCTCTGGTACCCGTTCGGCTTGCGGTGGGTGATGTAGTCGCGCTCTTCCAGGACGGTGATGTCCTCCTGGCCGGCGAGCATATCCCTTATCGCGGTGATATCGGAGATGAAACTGCACACGATGCGGACTCCGGCGATATCGAGAATATTGTCCCGGATGGAGGCCGGCGTCATCGGATAGTTCTTGCGCTGGATCTTCTCCATAACGCTTTCCGGAGATTTCAGTCGCGATCCGACGTGTTCGATGGGGTTGTATTCGTGGGTGCTGTTGAAATCCTCGCGCAGGATATTGATCTTCGTGGTGATCTCGTCTATCGCGAATTTGTAACCGAGCATGAAGTCGAGGAACTGTTCACGGAGCGCGCGGACGTCGTCGACGGTCACCGGGCTCGTATCGCCGGGGGAGTCGGTATCGGTGCTCGGTGCCGGTTGCCAGGGTCTCATCGGTTCCATTGTGCCGTTGCCTGCGATTTTGCCGCCACGTCCAGTGAGGCACACCACGGTGCCATCGTGTGATCGGCCCAGGATCGGACAGCCGGCTACCCGGCTGTCCGATCCGGTGCTGTCGTCGCGGCCGGATCGTTCGAACGCGGCGGGGCCGGAATGTGCGTGCGCTCTGTTATCGGGCCGGGCAGGTATCGGATACCGGCTCGCCCGCGAGTCCCGCGGCCACGAATCGCTGTGCGTCGGCCAGTGCGTCGGGAACTGTCGCGCGGTGGTGTGGTTTGTGGGGCATGTAACGCCGAGATCGCCCAGGACTCCGAGGCGCGCGGGCCGATCGGGCGGCTCCCACTCGACGAGACCGACTTGCGCACCGGCAAGCCGACGCTGGGTGCCGGGTATGCGCCGGCAACGGTGAACCATGCCTTGTCGGTGCCGGCGGCGTCCTACGCCTTCCACATGCCTTTCGGTCGCGGATTCGAGCCGGCGTTCCGGTGCCGATTCGCAAGGGGGAACGGGTCGGATTTCACAACCCGGTCGCGACCCGCCACGCCGAATGGATCGCGCCCTGGATGTAATCGACCTTCGCGGCATCGCCCACCACATGGACCTCGGGAACCGCACCCGCCAGCGCGTCGGCCAGCTGCGCCGCCGGCGAGACATCGGAGGCCACGACAACCATATCCGCCGGTGCGGTCGACACCTCGTCACCGGCACGGAACTCGACATGGGTCGCGGTGATCCGTTGCACCACGGCACGACGGTACATCGTCACACCTGCCGCGCCCGCATGCCGCACGGCGGTCCATCGCCGTGGCATCGCCATCGGTACGCCGAGTTGCCCGCTCTCCTCGAGCAGTGTCACCGTGCGACCCCGTTCGGCGAGAAAGATCGAAAGCTCCAGTCCGACAAGAGAGCCGCCGATGACGACGACGTTCTTACCCACCGGCAGATATCGGCGGGTGACTGCGCGGACGGCGGCCGGGCTCCTGGTGATACCGGTGAGCTTGCCCAGCTCGGCGACGGCACGCAGCAGCGGTGATACCCGCGGCACGTCACCGGACCCGGTCATCAAGGCGCGCAATGTATCACCGGTATGTACGTGCGGTAGATCGCTCCCGGGAACCGCCGGACGCCCGCGAACCGCACCGGTGGCGACGACCACCACGTCGGGGTTCAATGCCTCGATCGACGCGACGGTGGCCTCGAAGTTCAGACGGATCTCGACGGTCGAGCGTTCGACCTGCGCTGCCAGCCAGTCGAGTAGACGCTGGTTGTCCGGTGTGGTGAGGCTGGAGAACCAGAGGGTGCCGCCGAGCCGATCGGACCTGTCCACGACCGTGACCCGGTGTCCGCGTTCGGCGGCCACGCGGGCGGTTTCGAGTCCGCCGGGGCCCGCACCGACGACGACGACATGTTTTGCTGCCGCGGCGGGTACCAGCGGAAGCAGCGTCTCATCGCCCAGCGCGGGGTTCACCGCGCAGAGGGGAGTGTCGTCCCAGAAGTTCTCTTGGACGCAGACATAGCAATTGATGCAGGGCCGGACCTCTGCGGGCCGGCCCGCCCGCAGCTTGTTCACCAGCTCCGGGTCGGCGAGCAGCTGCCGTCCCATCGCGGCGAAATCGGCCGCGCCCGTGGCGATCGCCTTCTCACCGACCTCCGGCAGCACGCGACCGACAGCGATCACCGGGATGGATACGGCCCGCTTCACCTCGGCGGCCAGCGCTGTATAGGCGCCGACCTCGTCGGGCAGGGGACCGTCGGTGAAGTTGGCGAACGGGTTACGACCCCACCCGGTGATATGGATCGCGTCGGCGCCGGCCGCCTCGAACAGCGCCGCGGCCTGCACGGATTCCTCGAGGGTCAGCGCACCTTCCTCGCCGTACTCGCGCCCGGCGACACGCACCAGGATCGCGAGGGAACCGCCGACCTCCGCCGCGACCGCGCGGATCACCTCCACCGCGGGCCGCGCCCGGTTCGCGAGGGATCCGCCGTACTCGTCGGTGCGCTTGTTGTCCGCCCGGCTCAGGAAGCCGCCGAGCACGTAGCCGTGCGCGACATGGATCTCGACCGCGTCCGCGCCCGCGTCCCGTACCCGGCCGGCGGCTTCGGCGAAACAGCGCACCAGCCAGTCGATATCGGCCGCGGTGGCCTCGTGATATGTGGCGTGCGCCCCACCGGTGACGGCTCCCAGCTTCCGGAGCTCGTCGGGAGTGTTGTCCACGAGCGCCGACAGATCGGCCGAGCCGCCGGGGGTGGACGGAACCAGCAACGGGCGGCCCTGGAGGGTATCGATCCGGGCGATCTTGCCGTGATGGGTCATCTGCACACACAGCTTGCTGCCCGCGGCGTGGACGGCGTCGGCGAGGGCCTTCAGCCCGGGCACGAACCGATCCTCGGAGAGACCGGGTTCCTTGGTACTCGCGCAGCCGATCGGGTACGCCACCGCGCAGGCGCCGGTGATGATCAGCCCGGTCCCGCCGGCCGCACGGGCGGCGAAATGGTCGATATCGCCCTGCTCGATCTCACCGTTTTCGCAGAGGTTCATATCCATCGCGGGCATCACCACCCGGTTGGCCAGGGACATCGGGCCGATGGTCCCAGGGGCGAGGAGATGCGGGAAGTTCTGCGTGCCGGTCACGAGAAGAAGCTAGATCGACCCGGCGGCCTTCGTGGCGGACTGCTCCCGATCACCGAGACCGTGGGCCCGTCGGTGTCTCCGCTCGGTGGCGGGCGACCCGTCCGGGGCCCGTTGTGGTGACTTTGTGCCCTCACCGCGGTGTGCTGCGGGCGTGATGATCGAACGGGCGGGCACGACCACGGACGAGAAGGAGGAACCATGACCACAGTGCGCCAGATCATGAACCCCGGCGCGGTGAGTATCAGCGTGCGGGACACCATGCAGACAGCTGCCCAGCAGATGCGGCAGCGCGATGTGGGGGCATTGCCGATCTGTGACGGCGAGGGCCACCCGGTCGGAATCGTCACCGATCGCGACATCGTGGTGAACTGTGTGGCGCTGGGTCATCACCCCGCGACGGCCACCGCCGGAGAATTCGCCCAGGGTGACGAATTGCGCACGGCCGCCGCCGACGACGATGTAGCCGACGCGCTGTCGGTGATGGAGCGGTATCAGTTGCGGCGGCTGCTCGTGACGGATCAGGGCCGCCTGGTCGGCATGGTCACCGAAGCCGATATCGCGCGGAATCTGCCCGCCGAGACGACGGGCGAGTTCGTGGGAACGGTATGTGAGCAGAAGCTGCCGATACCGGCCGAGTCCGGCGCGAGCTGAGCGGCGACCCGCGCGCCTACGGCATCGGCGGCGGGTCAGCCGGCGGTGAAGGTGTCGGGATGGGTCGTCAGGAAGTCGGTGACCGGTCGGCGCGGAGTGGGTGGCTCGGCCGCGCGATCGGCGGGTGCGTGCCCCACCCGCAGCACCACCTGGGCCGTGCCGTTCCCGCTGATCAGACTCGACGCGATACGGCGGGTCGTGGGTAGTTCGGTGATATGGGTCAGGGTGCAGGTGGCCAGGCCGGCCGCGGTGCATTCGAGCAGGATCTCCGAGAGCGCTTCACCGGTCCGCAGCCAGGCCCGGTCGGAGTCCTCGGCGGTGCTGAGCACCCACAGCCGCGCCCCGTCCTCCTGCTCGCCGCCGTGTGCCGCGTGAACGGGGGTCGGGAACTTGCGCCCGACCGGAACGCGCGCGGCCTCGACCTCCGAGACGAGCGCCGTGGCGGGTACCCCTTCGGGGAGGCTTTCGTGACCGGTCCACCACTGGAGTTCGCTGTGATAGGGCATGTCGTAGTGCCGGAGCGCCGCCGAATGCTCCGAAGCCCGGCTCAGCCGGGCAGCCGCGTCGGCGTCGAGGATATCCAGGTCGACGTCGTATCCGCGGGCGCGCAGCCGGGATGCCTCGGCCAGGCCGGACAGGTCACCCGGATCCCGCAGCGGGAGCCGGTCGGTGCGCCGGCGTTCGATGGCCTCGGACCGGGCGCGCACCGCCGCCGAGGCCTCCTGCCATGGGTGGAAGGTGAGGACGGCCAGCAGACGCGGGTGGCCGGGATCGGGCAGTCGCTGCACCTCGGTCTGCCGGCCCAGCGTGGCGAAGGCGGCCCGGGCATGGTGCAGCATTGCGCCACAGCTGATCATCAGCTGGCGGCCGCCGGGGTCGGCCGCGGTGAGCAGCCGCTCGTCGTCGCGATAGAGGAACAGTCGCCCGTCCCGATAGACCCACCGCCAGGGCTGCGTATTGTGCACCGACGGCGCCCGGGCCGCGACGCTCAGGGCCACGAGGAGGGTGGCGCGGTCGGGTGCGGAGGTGGCGCCGGGGACTCCCTTGTCGGTCATATCACCAGTCTGGAGCGTATCCGCTCCGCCGGGCAGGGCCGGTCGGCGCTTCCCCGGACACCGGAATCGTGGTCGGTCGGCCCTGTGGACCGACGACACTGGGCCCTGTCGCGGCCGGGCGTCCCGCGGATCACCGAGACACGACGGGCTTCGCCGGCGATACGGCGGCGACGAGCTGCCTATTGCGTGGCTCGGAGCGATATACCGCCGATACCGCGGCATGGGCACCGTATTCGGCGGCGAACGGCACTCGACCGGCCGGTTGTCCTGTGCCGGCCCGCGGGCGTGGTGCGCGACCGGTTCGCGCCGCCCGTCCGGACCGCGCGAGCCGCGCCGGCGTACCGGTCACGCGGCGAGCCGGGAAGGCATTTGGTCAGCCGCGCCCGAGGGCATTCGGCCCTGTCTCTTTCTTTTCCGCGGTGGTGATCTGGTGGGAACGGACGACAGAGGAAGCGGGGAAACGAGGTGATCGGTCCCGGACTGTTCCCGGCTCACGGTGGGGGGCGTCGGATCGTGCCGCTGGAACGCGCCGAAGCATTACGCCTGCTCGCCACCGCGCCGTTCGGACGCCTCGTGTTCACCGCCGACGCGTTACCGGCGGTGCAGCCGGTGAATCATCTGATCGGTGACAACGGAAAGGTGATCGTGCGGACCCGGCCGTTCGCCGGGCTCGCCCCGACGGCATTCGGCCGGCCGGCGATCGTCGCCTATCACGCCGACGAGATCGATCCGGTGCACCGGATCGGCTGGTCGGTACTGGTCACCGGGCCGGCCCGGCCGATCCCGGCCGGTGAACTCGCCGCGGAGTACGCGCGGCGACTGGTCCCCTGGGGAGATCCGGACAGCGGCATCGTCATCGGTATCGAACCCACCCTCGTCACCGGGACCAGGTTGATCGAGGAGGTCGCGGTATGAGCCCGGTGACCATGCGCGCGTGGCGGGTGGACACGCCGCGGGGGATCGACCGGAAGCCGGTCGTCGCGCGCCGGGAGCCGCTACCGCGACCGGGCCCGGGGGAGTTGCTCGCCCGGGTACTGGCATGCGGGGTCTGCCGCACGGATCTGCATGTGGTCGAAGGTGACCTGCCGGTGCACCGTGCACACGTCGTGCCGGGGCACGAAGTCGTCGCAGAGGTGGTCGGTGCCGTGGATCGGGACGGTCTCGCAGTGGGGGACCGCATCGGCATTCCGTGGCTGCGTCACACCTGTGGCGTATGCGAGTTCTGCCGGAGAGGTGCGGAGAATCTGTGCCCTTGTTCCCAGTACACCGGATGGGACGCCGACGGCGGTTACGCCGAATATGTCACCGTACCGGCCGATTTCGCTCTTCGGTTACCGGCCGGATACGGCGACCGCGAGCTGGCGCCACTGTTGTGCGCGGGCATAATCGGCTATCGGTCCCTCACCCGGGCCGCGGTACCCGAGCACGGAGTCCTGGGCATCTACGGCTTCGGCGGCAGCGCCCACCTGACGGCTCAGGTCGCGCTCGCCCGGGGTATCCGCGTACACGTCATGACCCGCGGCGCCGCGGCCCGTGAACTGGCGCGCCATCTCGGTGTCGCCTCGGTACAGCTCGCTGCCGATCCGCCCCCCGAGCGGCTGGATTCGGCCATTTTGTTCGCTCCGGCAGGAGAATTGGTGCCGCCCGCGCTCGAAGCGCTGGGGGCGGGCGGCACCTTGGCGATCGCCGGAATCCATCTCAGCGATATCCCTGCCCTCGACTACCAGCGGCATCTGTTCCGCGAGCGGCAGCTGCGCAGCGTCACGTCCAATACGCGTACCGACGCCCACGATTTCCTCGCCTTCGCCGCGGACCATCGGCTGCGGGTGAGGACCCACCCTTATCCGTTGGACGGCGCCGACCGGGCGCTGTCGGATCTGGCGCACGGGCGCTTCGCCGGGGCGGCCGTGCTATTGCCCTGACAGCGCAAGTCGATCCGCCGGTCGGCGGCGCCGCGGCGTCCCATCGGTCCGGTCCGCACCGGCGCCCCACCCGACTGCCCGGGGCGCGGCGCCGATCCGTTGGGCGCGAGAGCGCGCGATGATCAACGGTACGGACGGCCCGTGCAGTAACGCCTGGCCGGTCGAGCCCGGTGAAACGGCGGCACGCGTGCGGGTGATGCCGGCAGGATATACAGCTAAGCCCCCTCGCAAGGGGTTCGAGGGGGCTCAGCCGCTGGCCGCGGGGGTTGCGCGGCACCAAATGCATAGCCGAGTCTATGGCGCGGGCAAACATCCCGCAGCCTTTCCGGTCACAACATGAACACAGACTTCCCGCGGCCTGAACTTTTCCTCGGGAGTATCGCCGATATGCAGGTTGACCTGGATCGACAACGGTCCGCCCGAGATCCGGGCGGGTGATCCGCAGCCGGGCCGCGCACGGTTCCTCGGCTACCCGGTGCCCCGCTGCCCGGGTTTCGCGGGTTCGGTGGAGTTCGCGCGAGGCGGAAGTGGTCGATCACGGCCGGCTCGCCGGCACCGGCAGCGGCCGTGTCGCGGCGGTTCCGGTTCGGGATGTGTCACAGTCATCACCGGGCCGACCTTCCCGGTGATGACAAACCCCCGGTCACACG